>JANNRU010000522.1:0-7279 GCA_031401755.1 Acidobacteriota bacterium
AGGAACTGACTCCCCGCGGTCGAAATGATCGGCCGGGCTAATCCGACCGAACCCGGCACGATATCGAGCGCATCCAGACTGAACAGGCCTCGGGCGGCAAGGTTGATGCCCAAGGTGAGGGTACTCGGGGGCGTGAATATGTAGACGTTTTGCTGCTTCAGGGATGGACCGAATTGGTCGTAGTCCACGGAGAACGCGATCCTCTCGTCCGGGGCCGATCCGAGGTCGGCGATCGCATCGAGACTGCGCAGGCCTAGGCTTATCCCGTTGAGCACTGGCGTCGGGTCGATCGTGTCTGTGGCCGGATCGTAGGCGTAGGCGCTTTCGTGCTGCAGCAATATCCCGTCGACGACGCCGTCGCTCAAGGTACTGAACCAGTACGTGCCGTCGGCAAGGCCCTCAAGCGCGTCGAGCCCGACCCAAGGCGTCAGGAACGAAGCCTCGAGCGCGATCGCGCCGCCCGAAACCGACCGTCTCTGAATGTCCTGCTGCTGGAGCAGGGTCGAGACTGCGTAGTGGGACGACCGGGTGGAGAAGAGATCGAGCCCCGCGCACGGCGTGAGGCTCTGCGCCTCAGCGCCTGTCATCGAGCCATCATAGATCAGAATGCAGTCGACGAAGCCGGCTGAGGCTTCACCGCCGATTGCCAGATCATCCTGAAAAAAATGCAGCACAGGCACGCCGTTCCCGTCATTCGCTTCAAGGACCCGGAGACGGCCAAGACCCTGATCGTCCTCACCCACAACTTTGCGCTGGAAGTTGCGCACCGCAGTTCGAATCGACCGATGGCGATCGGCCACTCTGGGCTTCGAGAATCAGCGGGGGCACGAGTCCTCGGGGCGGTCGGTCGAGGTTCTTGGACGCTCCTGGATCCGTCGCGTTAAGATGACCTTCCGACCGAGCCTTGCGCTAGGCGCGTGTGGAGTGGGGAAATGCGAGAGATTGCCCCGGGTGTTACTGTCGACGAAAGCGTCCGCTTCGGAAAACCGGTGCTCAAAGGAACGCGGGTGCCTGTCGACCTCGTCTTGTCCAAGCTCGCAGGTGGGATGGCGATCGAGGAAGTCTGCGAGGAGTACGGCTTGACGCGGGAAGCCGTGTTGGCGGCCCTTTCCTACGCCGCGCAGTCTCTTGCGAACGAGCAGATCCGGGCCGTGTGAATGGCCCGATTTCTGGTTGACGAGGATCTACCGCGGGCGCTCGCTCGTGTCCTTCGCGAAGCGGGCCTTGAGGCCGACGATGTGCGGGACATTGGCCTCCGCGGTGTTTCCGACCAGATGATCCACGGTCAGGCGGCCTCAAGGGGGGCCGTTCTCCTGACTGGCGACCTCGGGTTCGCCAATCTCCTGCAGTTCCCGCTAGGTAGTCACCCTGGAATCGTCGTTACGCGTTTTCCGTCGACAAGCCCGACCATTGTGCTCATCCAGGCGACGCTTTCAGCGCTGCGCAGTTTGTCAGAAGACGATCTCGCGGGGAATCTCGTGATCATCGAGCCGGGAAGGATTCGCTTGCGACGACGTGGGTGACGGAGACCTCGGGCCCGCGACTTGGAGGCGGTTGTGATCCGCGATCGCTCTAGGGAGCCAGGGCGTACGCTCGGCGAACAGACGGGCTCTCGGTGCGGAATCCAAGGGAATTCGGGTGGTGAGACGGGAATTCGCGGACATCCCGCGCCTTTCATCGCGCCTGAACTCGCGTTCTTCGTGTCGCGTCGGAGAGCCGCCTGTTAGTCGCGCACGGTTACTCCGTGAATGCCGGTCCATGGCAGACGAATTAGAGAACAAAGATGGCTCGCCTCATGACCCTGAAAGGCTTGATGAATGGGGTCGACTTCGCAGTCGCGTCGATGCGGCTGAGTGGCGGGTGGCGTCGCTTGGTCTGCCGATGCCGAACCGACTCGAAGCGTACATCGAGGCCACGAAGGAACTCGACACCGCCGAGAACGCCCTCGACGAATTCGACCAACAGTTCTGGATCGACCCCAGTCCGATCTTTCGTCCCTATGGCGCCGGAACGGAACGTGTCAACGGTTTTGGTACAGCGACGGTGGACATTTACTGAACCTCGACCAGCGCCGTCATGAGAGTTGGCGGCGCTTGGAGGTCGAATCCTTGGGTACCCCGGCATCGTCCGGTCGGACGATCAACGTGCTCGGTACAGCGACCTCCTCGCAGTTTACTGTAGGGGGCGTGGAGGTTCGGCACGATGAAATTGAGGCATGAGCTGATCGCTGCGGGGGAAACGGAAGGAGCCCGTAGGGCGACTGGAGTTGACCCCGCGGGCGTGCGGCCCTCGGTCCCCGATCCGGCCGTGGAGGCGAAGCCGATGCGACGTCGGTTCACGGCAGAGTACAAGCTGCGCATCCTGCGCGACGTGGATCGGGCCACGGAGTCCGGCGAGGTCGGCGCGAGCCTGCGCCGCGAAGGCCGAGCTCGGGGCGCGCAAGCGTGGTCCCAAGCGTCGGGTCCAAGATCCGCGGATCAAGCAGCTCGAGCGCGAGAATGCCCGTCTGGAGCGCAAGCTCCACCAGGCGGAGATCATCATCGAAATCCAAAAAACTTGCTGTGGCGTTGGCGATTTCGATGGAGACCTCCGAGACCGACGAGAACGACGGATGAGCAGCGTTGAGGAGCTTGCCCGCGTGGTCGGCACGGCCCCGGTCTGCGCGGGACTGACGGTGAGTCGAACCTCGCTGTACCGTCGCCGAGGCGCTCTTGCACAACGAAGGCCCTTCGAATAAGCCGAGTACGACGAAATCGAGGGGTGCCCGCGAGTAGGGCAGACGGGGCCGATTAAGCGACGATGGACCCTGACACTACAACCCGGACCGGAGCGAGGGCCCCTGGGGTCGAGCGGCGAAATCCGCTCGAATGGCGGTGCACCACCGGACGATGAACCTCGACTTTGAGCGAGGGCAACTCATTGGCATGGAGTGCACGAAGGACGAACGCAAACCACGGGACGGGATGGGAATGCCAGGAGCAGGCTTAACCGGAACGCCCCTGCGGGAAGGCCTCGTCTGACAGGCCGGCCTTGAAGCCGTACTGGGGAAAACCCGCCGTACGAAATTCTAGGGAGGGCAATGGAATCGTCGGCATCATTCGAAGCCCGGTCCGCGCCATCGCTCTACCCGATGGAAGTCTCCTTGTCCGGATCCGGCGAGGGCCCCGGTCGGGTAACCGGCCGGCACCACGCCGCCCCACCTACCGCCTCCCTGAGTGATCTGCGACTCGTTTCCGAGCCAGCCTGCGAGGGGGTTCACAGCGCCCGAAATGGCGCAATTCCAGTCCCTCGGGGCTGCGCTAAAGGGCCTAAATCGATGTGGCCCAACCTCTCGATCCCTCGTAGATACTGATAATGATGGCGATCCGTCGGACGAACGCATCCTTGGGGGCGGTGATATTCGCGCTCTTCGCGGGGGCGCCCGTGTCGTCGTCCGTGATCGAGGGCACCTGCGTGCAGCCAGGCGGGTTCTTCTCGGCCGGCGGCCCACCGTACGAGCTTTCCCGCGTCTGCGAGGTCACGCCGGGTCCGGCCCCAACCGCGCCGGATGTTCCGCTCCGGCTGTGGAGGAACGCGGAGTATCCGAACGGTCTGTCCCTCGGCGAAACAATGGGAGTGTCCTGGGGCGACTACGACGCCGATGGGTTCATCGATCTGTTCGCCTGCCAGTCGGGCCGCCTCTGGCACAATGTCGGCGGGATGACTTGGGAGCTTGCCGCCGATCTCCGTGGGTTCATGCCCCCAGCCGAACGGCGTTACGGATCGTCGTTTGGGGACTACAACAACGACGGCCTTCCCGACATCGCCACCGCGCCGCGCGTCCCGATTTGGGGCGACGACCGCATGCATCTCCTGAAGAACCTCGGCGAAGGCCCCAATTTCGTCGATGTGGCCTTCGATGAGGAGATCATCGACGCGCAGCCGTACAACAACGCGGAGACGCTCTGCTGGGCTGACGTCGACGGGGACCGCAACCTGGACCTGTTCGTGCCGGTCTATCCGCCCTGGGTCGGAGGGGGGCCAGGTAACTTCTTTCTGTCCAACCAAGGCCCGCCGTTCCCCGGAGGCGAGCCATGCTTCCACGAGACCGCCGCGTCCGTCGGAC
Organism: Acidobacteriota bacterium; assembly: GCA_031401755.1. GTDB lineage: Bacteria > Acidobacteriota > Polarisedimenticolia > Polarisedimenticolales > Polarisedimenticolaceae > JANNRU01. Next base: position 4,106 of record JANNRU010000522.1, read on the forward strand.
TCGACAACACGCCGGGCAGTCCGCGTCCCGAAGGCGCTCAGTTCGCCGACGTCGATTTCGACGGCGACGTCGACCTCTTCAGCAACGGGACGCTCTACCGCAATCGATCCTCGCTGCGGGCGGCGCTCTTTGAACCGATGTTAGCGGCAGCCTCCGGAATCGGGCTCGGCGCCTCCCTCGACGAGGGCGCCATGTTCTTCGACTACGATCTCGACGGTGATCAGGATCTGGTCGTCACCTACGTGGTCGAGGGCGTGCGCATCTGGGAGAACCGGGGCGACGGCACGTTCTTCGCGGCCGAGCCCGGCATCGTCGGGGCCCCGTTCATTGGCTTGAACCTCGGCCTGTCCGCCGAGGATTGGGACAACGACGGCGACATCGACTTCACCACCCGGCAGGTCTTCCGCCGCAATATGCTCATCGAGGAGGGGAGCCGGCATTTCAAGGTCGCGACACACGCCATCAACGCTTCGCACCTCACGTCGGCGACTCCGGCGTGGGGCGACTGGGACAGGGACGGGGACTTGGACTGCGCGGTAGGCGACTGGGGTGACGAGGGCCACCTCTACGAGAATACGCTGTACGGCCCCGGGACCCCAGACGTCGAGCGGCGCTACGTTCGCGTTCGCGTGCTGGGCGGCGCCCCGGGACCGACCGCGGGACTCGAAGTCGAGTACGGCGCGACGGTCGAGCTACACCTTGCAGGAGATCCGAGCGGGCCGAGGCGGCGGAAGTTCGTCGCCAGCTCGCACGGCTACCTCAATCAAAACGAGTACACTCTCCACTTCGCGCTGCCGCCGTACGACGAGGAAGCGCAAGGGCAGGGCGACCTGCGTTTCGATCTCACGGTCGATTTCCCGGACGTCCCCTCTCGCGGACTCTGGCGCCTCGACCGCAGCGTCAACCAGGTTCTCGGCGACATCGACCTCGCCGCGCTCGCGAACCGTCAGATCGACATCTACCGCTGTGGCCAAGTGGCGCTTGGAGGAACGCTCCACGATCCGTCGCCCCTGGCCCCGATCTCTCTGACGACGACCGCCGAGGGTCTCGCGCAACCGACGGCGACGAGTCCGTTGCCACCGCTCGCGTCGGCTCCCGATGACTACTGGGTGGGCCTGGCGATTGACACGGGGGCAGCCGCAACGAACCTCGCCGTCAAGGAGATCATCGTCGATGCCGAACTCCACGACGCCGTCGACTGCGCAGCCGGGAGCTTCAACATCGCCCTGTGGGACGTAACCGATCCCTCGCGTCCGATCCTCGCGCCAGGGGGCATGTTGAACCGCAGGTCGTCACCGCGAGATCACCGCAGCCACTTACCGGCCGATCTGGTGCTGGAACCGCAGCGCGTCTACAGGCTCGTGGCGCGCGTTCGCGGGTTCCGGCCCACCTCGATCGCGGCACCGCTCGCCGCGGGTGCGCTCACCGTGCTCGGCGGGACGTACTTCACGGACACGCTTCCCTGCACCGGCACCGAAGTCGTGAGCGCCATCCCCGATCTCTCAGCGACCTCCATGGCAATCCGGTTCGCAGCGGTACCGGCGAGCCTGGTCCAGGATCCCATGGGCGATTTGCTGAGGCTCCAGCGGAACCCTGGAGGAAGCGCCATGCTGGGATGGCAGGACGTTGGCGCAGCCGCCTATCGCGTCCGCCGATGCACGAGGGCGGCAGGTCCATGCCTGCCCGCGACGCTCGAGACGATAGTGGACAACGATTTCGTCGATGACGCCACGATCGAAGCGGGCGAGCTCTTCTGCTATCTCGTCGACGCTGTCAATGCGTGCACCGCCGGCTTCTGAAACCGCGACGAAGCACGATCCGTTCGCTCCGACGGAGTAGGCAAGACTCAGCCCCCCGACGGGGGAGTGTCGCCGGTAGGCGTATGCGACATTCCAGCGCACGCCTTCGTTCCGCCACGATAGCCAGTTGAGCCCGGTGCGGGAGTCCCAGGAACCGCCGTATTCGCCGAGGACCTTGGAGTCGCCGACGTAAGTACCGTGCCATTCTGAAACACGGTCACGCGCGCACCGCGTCTTGGCCCGGGCGGTTGCGCTCGACGCGTAACCGACCGGGCCTCACGGACTCGGACCGCGCTATCGTGACTGCAGCGAGCGCGGCCGCGAAGTCGGGATCACCGGCGACTCCGGCCCGTCGAGCGCGTGTCCGCCGTCACCGTCCTCGTCTTCATCGTCGTCGGTCGCGCTCACCTCGGCGAGGGTCTCCAAGCCTTCGATCCGAATCGTCTCGCCGGCCGGACCGTAATTGCAGTGCGGCTCCTCGGTCAGCTCGAAGCACTCGGAGTTCATCCAGACGTAGATGAAGCCGCGGACCAAGTCGACGGATAGGCTCGTAAAGTTGGCCGCGTCGATGGTCGTCGAGCCGACGGTTCGGTGCTCGACGTAGGCGACGCGCTCGGACTGCCCGTTCCGCCTGGTCCTCCAGATTTCCCAGCGCGCGGCGTCCGGCGCCTCGTGGAGGAAATACTGGGAACCCTCCGCGTCGAACGGACTAACGATCTGGTAAGCAAAGCAGCGGATGTCTAACGGGCCCGCCTGGCTGCACTCGGGGTTCGGTGGAAGAAAAGCCTCCGCATGCAGCCCGCCAATCTCCAAAACGACGTCTTCGGCCCGCTGTCGCTCTCCGGGATCGGAAGCGAGCGCCACAGTCGTGGCCGCGAGCGCGAGCCAGAACAACGTCACGGTTGGTTTCAGTTCCTTCATCGCGGTTCCCCCTCGTTCTTGAATTGCCTGTGACACCGGTGCCCCGGACTCTAGCCTAATCAAGGGGACGTTTCCCACACCCGCGATTCGGGGACAGCGATCCCGCAACGGCAGCGGAAGTATCCGGTGCCGAGACGAATGAGGAACGCTGCGGACAAGACGCGCCCCGGTCGACGAGGGTCGACTGCGGGCATGCACCGCGATGACCACAGACTCGAGAACGATCCGGGCATCGAGGCTTACTGGCTGGGCATCGAATGCTCGCTGCTGCGCCAGGACGTCGCGCGGGCAAGCTCGAACGCCGAGTCACTTCACAGCGGCTGCCGCAGCCTGGCGGATAGTCGCAACAAGCCGCATTTTCGAATTCACTCGGGGTACGTCCGCGAAGCCACGGTCCGGTAACACTGGCATGACGTCAACTCAACCCCAGGTCCGGAACCCCCACCCCCAACCG
>JANNRU010000523.1:0-2663 GCA_031401755.1 Acidobacteriota bacterium
GCCGACCTGCTCCAGATCGGCAAACCAATGCCCGTCCCCGTTCGCCGGTGTCTTGTTCGGCAAGAAGCGCCAGCTCCAGATCGGCGGGCCGGTGGTGGGACTGACCTTGAACAGCCATGCCCGTCTAGTGTATTCGGTCGCCGGCGCGGGGGCCTTCGTTGTCTCGCTCGGCGACGGCGGGGCGGAACCGGAGCCGCTGGCAGCGACGTCGTCCCGGTCGTTCGCCTCGTTCGTACCGTTCTCATGGTCGCGCGACGGAAATCAAATCGCCGGCGTCGCCGATGGGATTGTCGTCTACACAGAAGATACCGGCGAGTACACGCGGCTGACCGATCGCGGGGGCGCACCGGTGTGGCTCGCCGACGGGCGCCGCCTGCTCTTCGTCGACGACGATCGGATCGAGCTCGTGGACAGTCAATGGCGTCGAAGGACGGCCCTGTTCTCGGCAGCGCCGTCCGAAATCGAAATCCACCTGTCGTTGGATGCCGGCGGGACCGCGCTCTAATTCGCCGCCGACCTTTCGCCCGAGAAGGTCCTCACCCTCAATCTCGAGTCGGAGTTGCCGAGGTGATCAGGGTTTGAGGTAAATCTTGGTCCGCTTGACTCCGCGCCCGATTCGTTGCCCCGCGGGTTGCGTTGGTTCGCGGTCTTCCTCTCCGGCCGCAGCGGTCTGCTTCTCGCTGCCGATGACGCGGTTGAAGGCGACGAAGATCCGATTGTCCGGGCCGTCAGGGCGACCGCTGAACGGCGAGCGATCCTGATCCGCCAGCGCGAACAATAGATCCCAGTTCGGTGTGGCGGAGCTCAGGTGCGGGATCGCGTTGGGGTTGGATCCTTTCGCCGGCCGGAAGGCGAAGGATTGATCGCAGATCTCGAACTCGACCTTGGCTCCGGTCAGATCGAGATGTGAGCATTGCAGCAGAGTATCGACCTTGGAAGGCCCGGCTGGTTTCGAGATTAGCGCCAGTGCTGCGGTTCCGCTTTGATGCACCCGTTGTGCCTCGGCACAATACTCCGTCGTTTCCCGGTCACCGCCGCTACCGTCGTTTGTCGGTGAGTCACCGATGTCGACCAGCCAGCCTTCCACGGCGTCTCCGAACTCCACCTGGATCACCGCACAGCGACAGTCGAAGCAGTGGGGTTGTTCATCACCTCGGCGCTGTATTGGGAAGGCTATCTCTACGTGATGAACGACATGTCGTGCGTCCAGACTTGCTTCGAGGCGCGTACGGGGCGGGTGGTCTGGCAGGAGCGGCTCGGCGAACCGCGGCGTGAGGGTTTCGCCGCCTCGCCCGTCGTCGCGGACGGCAAGCTGTTCTGGATCGGCGTCGCCGGCGAGACCTTCGTGCTCGAGCCCGGACCGGTGTTCAAGCTGATCCGCAAGAACGACCTGGGCGAGCCGGTTCGCGCCACTCCGGCCCTGGCCGAAAAGCGCTGGTACTTCAGGACGGCCGGGAGCCTGGTCGCCATCGGATCGTGAACCCGGCGCGGGTCATCCTTGTACGAGTTGCCGTTGAGACGGGCCGGATCGTGCCCTAAGCGCGATCCTCCGCGTTCCACGACGCGATCAGCTCTCGTCGGCGGCTCGACGACCGACCCCACGGGTCCGGTCGCATCCCGGACGGACGGACGATACCGGCGCCCACGAGCGCCTCGGCAACGCGGTGCGCGATGGTCGGCCCGGTGATCTCGCCCCGGGCCTCTTCTTCGCGGACGAAGCGCACGAACGAGTCGCGATCGCCGGGATCATCGCGGACGAACCCTCGAATGGCGATGAACGTCCAAGCGGCGTGAGGGTTCTTCAAGTCGGAGACGGCGAGGCTTGCCGTCAGCGCGTTCCAGGATTCCGGTGACTCCATGATCCCGCAGTGCCTCCCTGTGTCGTGCGGCTCGTCGGGTCAGCCGGCGGCCTGCCCATCTCCACGGCGGCCGATGCGCTCGAGCTGCTCTTGGAGATGAGCGATACCGGCCTCCATCGAATCGACGACGCGGATCTCAGGCAACGAGTCGAGCTGGGTGAGGCGCAGCAGGTCGTTCAGCTCGGCCGCACGGTCGCCCGTCACGACGATCGCGCACGGAGCGACCCATCCCCTCTGCCAGGCCGCGGTCGTACCGACGATGCTCGCGAAGTCGCCCTCGGACAATCGACAGATGCCTTGTCCGAGATCGACGAGAAGGCCCACGAACGGCGTGGGCCGACCGGCGAACTTCATGAGCCTGTCCGAAAGCGCGCACCCGCTCCGCATCGATTCGGGCGCCGTGGGGCCGAGCACGAGAATTCGTCCGTGCGGCGCCAGCTCGAGGTACTCCTCCGCCGGATCGTCGCCGGTTCGGCGGGGCCGGAAGAGCTTGGAGAAGATCTTGAGCATGTCGCGTCTTCGATGGCCTGCCTCCGGCAGCCATTCTACGCCAAGGTGCCGGCGTTGTGGTGGGCGCCGTCAACAAGCACGCTCTCGGTGCAGCCGGCTGTCTGCAGCGGGAGTCACCGAACGTCCCCTCGGGGCCACTGAGCCTGCGCTGTACCTCCGAAAAATCCCTGAATAGCGTTGTGGAGTTCCCCCGATTTCGTGGACACCCCAAAGTGAGGCATGATTGCCTCTGAAGGGGGTCCCGGGAATGTCCAAGAGAAAACAGCATACCGACGAGTTCAAGATCGAGGCCGT
>JANNRU010000524.1:0-10023 GCA_031401755.1 Acidobacteriota bacterium
GGTGTGACAGTCGTTGCAGCCGGCGACCGCATTGACCAGATAGCTGCCGAGGCCGACCCGCGCCGGCTGGGTCTCGCTCATATCCAGGTGCACCGGTGCGATCGCCAGTCCGCGGTGGATGCGCTCGTCGCTCTGGCCCTCGACGCGACGCGCGCCGGGTTGCGAATCCCGAGCCGACACTTGCCAGGCCCCGGCCAAGCTGACGGTGAAAAGAACTGCGAGCCAAATCCGTTTCCGATTCTTGTTGATGGCCATCGACGGCATTTCGGTGTTCCCCCTAGACGTCAGGTCCCGGCGACGCCTCCCCCATTGGAATCGTCACCCGTTCCGACGCCCCATGCTACATCGAAGATGCGTCCCGCAGGAAGGCCATCGCCGCCCCTTCGAACCGCGTCGAGCGTAACTCGTTTTATGAGAGCAATTTATCTCCCTGGTGGGCCTGGGTGATTTCGGCTACGGTTCGGGAGTGCGACGACCAGCGACGGTCCCGGGCCTCATCCTAGTCCTGTTACTAGCCGCGGCAGGGCGGGTCGAAGCCGCGACGGTGGCGATCCTCCGCGACGACTGGGGTATCCCGCACATCTGGGCCGAAACCGCCGAAGCCGCGCTCTACGCGCATGGCTGGGCCCAGGCAGAAGATCGACTCGCCGATCTCTTGCTGGCCTACGCGGCCGCGGACGGTCGAGCGGCGAGCGTACTCGGTGAGAGCCGGGTCGAGCGCGACTTCGAAGCTCGGGTCGCGCGCCACACCGAGATCGCGCGGGAGCGGTTCGGGGAGCTCGAGCCGGACACGCGCCGTCGGATCACCGCGTTCGTTGCCGGAGTCCGGGCCTATATGGCCGAGCATCCGGACGAGGTGCCACCGTGGGGCCGCGCGCCGGATCCTCCGGACGTGGTCGCCGCGTTTCGCGCGTTCCACTGGTCCTCGACCTCCCGACAGTCTCGTTCGGATCTGCGTCGGGGATTCGCCAAGGCCGAAGTCGGAGAATCCAACGCGTGGATCGTCGGCCCGAGCCGAACCGCGAGCGGTGCGCCGATCGCCCTGATCGACCCTCATCTGCCCTGGGAGCCGGAGTCGCGGATCTACGAATCCGGAGTGCACGGCGGCGATCTCGACTTCTACGGCTTCTCGCTCGTCGGGACGCCGTGGATGGTGTTCGGACACAACGCGGCGCTGTCGATCGCGAGCACGGTCGGCGGTCCGGACACGGCGGACGTCTATGAGGAGCGGGTCGATCCTGACGATCCGACGCGCTACGCGTATGACGGCTCCTGGCGTCCGATCGAGCGCGAGACGATCACGATCACCGTCAAGCGTCCGGTCGGCTCGCGCACGGTCGAACGCGTCGTCGAGCGCACGCATCACGGACCGATCCTGTTTCGTGACGGGATGCGGGCATTCTCGGCGCGGACCGCGTACGATCGGGAGATCGGCTCGATCGAGCAGTCGATGAACATGGTGCGCGCCCGAAATATCGGCGAATTCCTGGTCTCGCTTGGCGCCAACCAGTCGCTACCTCAGAACCTGTTGGCCGCAGACATTTACGGCAACAGTTACTACATTCGCGCGGGCCGTGTGCCTCGCCGCCCCCCAATGCCAAACTGGTCGGCGCCGGTTGCGGGTTCCGAATCGACCACCGAGTGGCTCGGGATCCATCCGATGTCCGACTTGGTTCAGTGTTTGAATCCGTCCCCCGGCTTCTTGCAAGGCAGCAACGATTCGCCGGCGACGCTCACGCCTCAGAGCCCGCTGACCGCCGATCGCTATCGGCCGGAGCTCTACAACGCACCCGCCGACCGGCCTTCGCCGCAAGCCGACCGAATCCTCGCCCTGCTCACCATGAACGATCAATTGACGGTCGACGGCGCGCTGAGCATCGCCGTTGATACCGAGGTCATTCGGGCCGGGAATTGGCAGCGCGCGCTGCTCGGTGCCTTCGCCCGTCGCAGTGCGGAGTTCGCGCACGTCAGTGCGGCGGTCCAGCTCCTCGTGGCCTGGGACCGACGGATCGGGAACGATAGCCGCGCGGCGGCGCTCTATCGATTCTGGATGCGGCAGATCGACAGCGAGGCGGCGACGCTCGGTATTCCGGTCGCCGACATCGATGCCGGTCGCGCGATCGAGGCGGACGGCGAGTTCGCGTTGCTCCGCTCGCTGGTTCACGCAGCGAAGTGGATGACCGAGCACGTCGGTCGTCTGGACGTCCCCTGGGGCGAACTCCATCGAATTCGCCGCGGCGAGCGGAGCTGGCCGATCGCGGGTGGTCGCGACGAACGCTTCGATCTCTTGCGCTCAGTGCGTTTCGGTGCCCCGGACGCGCGCGGTATCTCGGAGGCCGTCGGCGGGTTGAGTTGCCCGACGGTGGTCGTGCTGCGACGAGAGGGGATCGAGTCCTGGAGCGCGACGCCGTTCGGACAGAGCAATCAGCCGGGCTCACCGCACTTCGCCGACCAGGCGGAGAGGCTCACGAGCCAGGGAAAGCTCAAACGCAATCGTCTCCGCAAAGAAGAGGTTCTCGAGCACCTGACCGCCAAGCGCGAGCTGGTCGTGCCGGCGTTTTGATGACGCGCCGCATCGCGTTGATCACGTGTGCCGAGCTTCCGGAGCCGGACCCGGATGAGGCGCTGCTCTTGGAGGCGTTACGTGGCGCGGGACATGTCGCCGAACTGCTCGCCTGGGACGATCCCCAAGCGGATCCCGCGGCATTCGAACTCTGCGTGTTGCGTTCGTGCTGGAACTACTACCGGGCGCCAATGGCCTTTCGCGCCTGGATTGACGATGCGGCCGCGCGCTCGCGCCTGGTCAATCCGAGCCCGGTCGCGCACTGGAACCTCCACAAGCGCTACTTGCGGGATCTCGCCGCGGCCGGCGTCCCAATAGTGCCTACGGCGTGGCTCTCGTCAGGGAACGCTAAGGATCTCGCGCAGATATTGGATGCGCGGCGATGGGGCGACTTTGTGCTCAAGCCCGCCGTTTCGGCGGCCTCCTATCGGACGCGCAGATTCGATGGCGGTCCGAACGCCGATCTTGCCGCAGCGGAGAGGTTTGTCGGCGAGTTGACGGCGGAGGGCGATGCCCTGCTCCAGCCGTGGCTTCCCGGCTTCGCGGATCCGGGGGAACGGTCGTTGGTTTGGATCGACGGCGAGATCACGCATGCCGTTCGCAAGAGCCCGCGTTTCGAAGGCCAAGCCGAGCAGGTCTGCGAAGCAACGCCCGTGACTACGGAAGATCTCGATCTCGCCGGCGCCGCACTCGCTCGCTTCGATGGCGAACTGCTCTACGCGCGGATCGATGTGATTCGCGACCCGACCGGGCTGCTGGTGTCGGAACTCGAGCTGATTGAGCCCTCGCTCTTCTTGGCCCAGTCTCCCGCCGCGCTCGCTCGATTCGTCGCGGCGATCGGGAGGCGACTCGGCCCAGATCAGCGCCGGCCCGGTTCGAGCATCGAGCGTAACGCCTGATCGATCTCGGCGACCGCGTTGGGATCGGCGGTTTCGGCCTCGTCGGAGTACGAGCCCACGAACAGAGCCCCCTCTTCCAGCGCCAGTTTGGGCGCGCGGGCGGGACCACGAAGCGTTCCGGTCGCGCCGACCGAGATTCGCGCCGATCCACAGGCCGAGCCGACGAGTTCGCCGTGAACCAGGATCTCCGCCGCGCGCACCTGGCCCTGGATGCGCCCGCCCTTGGCGATCGCCAACCGGTGGCCGGGAGCCGCGACGTTTCCCTCCACTAAACCATCAATGCTCATGTCCGAGCTCGCTGACACGTCGCCGACAACACGGCACGACGACGGAAGGGTCGCCTGCGCTTGTGGATCGGCCATCGCGTTCGCCTGTTTCGCAGACTCTCTCATCTTGCCACCCTTCGTCAAATAGGCCCATCGTTTCGCTCCCGTCTCGAATAATTTATCGACCGCGTTCTCCATCTCTGAAGCACTGACCGCGACCCTCGGCGCGGCTATCGGGGAGGCGGAGAGCACTCCGGCGAGACCGGCGAGCACCGCCAAGATGCGCTCGGTCGATTCTGCAAGCCGCTGGATCTCGAACCGCACGGCCGCCAGATCGCGGCTCGCGAATGCGGCGGTGAGAAGCTGTCGGCACTGCGAGACTCGGAGGTCGAATCGGGACGGCAACTCCTCGCGGAGCGATTCGACGCGCCGGATCAGGCTCGTATTCTGGTCGGTCACCACGTTGGCGGAGGTCTGTGAACTCCTGGCCGAGGGCGACCCGGGCCAGCGTATGCAGGGCGTCCTCGTTCCGATCCTTGTCCGGGACCGGGGAGGCCACTCGCGGCTCCGTGCGCATCGTCGAGGCTCCGATCTGGGCCCGACCCGAGCGAATCGGGAATCGGGGTAGGGACCCCGCGGGGACGAGGCCGCGTCCGAAATCTAGGTTGCGGCTGACGGATGGACAAGCTTGGGGGGGGTACGTCCCCGGCTGGGTCTCAGCCGGAAGATGCGTCAGGATCCTCCGATTGCGTCACGTGGCGCAGCTCGAGGGGCGGAGAGGGGCCTGCCGCACGGCGATAAGAGTGTTTTTCGGTCCGACTCGTAACGCTCAACTGGCATGCATGTTGCCCTTACCACCGAGGTCTGCGGCTTGGAGGCTCGCGCGTTTCGTTCGCTCGGCCGGTGCATCGTTCGCATCGAGGAGGGGCAAGCTCATGGGGAACCGTTCGAGGGTGGTGATGGCGTTGGCTGGACTCGTGCTAGCGAACTGTGGTGGAGGAGGCGAGGGAAAGCCGGGGGCCGCGGTTTCAGGATCGAGCGATGTCCAGAAGATCGCGGCCGACCGCGGGCTGACGCCGGACGATGTCGCCGCGGCGCTCAAGACCTACACCCCATCCGGCAGGATTGACGATTACATCATGTTCGCTTCCGGCGGGCATAGCGGACATGTGTTCGTGATCGGCCTACCGTCGATGCGGATACTGCGCTCGATCGGCGTGTTTACTCCAGAGTCGTGGCAGGGTTGGGGGTATGGCTCCGGCACCGAGGTCATGGCGGCCGCGGATCCGAAGGGCAAAGAGAACCGTTGGGGCGACACGCACCACCCGGCGTTGAGCGAGACAGGTGGCGATTACGACGGTCAGTTCGTCTTCATCAACGACAAGGTCAACGCCCGGATCGCCGTAATCGATCTACGGGACTGGGAAACGAAACAGATCCTGAAGAACCCCTTGTCGCTCAGCGACCACGGCGGAAGCTGCGTCACACCGAACACGGAATGGGTCATCGAGGGCGGACAGTACGCCTCGCCGCTCGGTTTCGGCTACGCGCCGATAGCGAGTTACAAAGAGTCCTACCGCGGGATGGTCACCTTTTGGCACTTCGATCGGACGAGCGGACGAATCCTCCCCGAGAAGTCGTTCGCGATGGAACTCCCACCCTATTGGCAGGATCTGTTCGATGCCGGAAAGAAGGTCAGCGAAGGCTGGGTCTTCGGTAACTCGATCAACACCGAGCTGGCCACGGGGGGCGTCGAGAGCGGTAACCCGCCGTTCGAGGCTGGCGTTTCGCAACACGACAACGACTATCTCCACGTGATCGATTTGAAGCGAGCCGCCGAAGTGTTTCAGGCGGGCAAGGCTAAAAAGATTAACGGGCTCGCCGTGCTTTCGCTGGCGACGTCCATCGAAGAGCGATTGCTGTTCTTCGTGCCGGAGCCGAAGAGCCCCCACGGCGTCGACGTCTCCCCGGACGGTCAGTACATCGTGGTTTCGGGCAAGCTCGACCCGCACGTGACGATCTACGATTTCACTAAGATCCAGCAGGCGATCGCGTCAAACAAGTCGGAGCCGGATGCCTATGGCGTGCCGATCCTCGATTTTGATGCGGTCGTCGAGGCTCAGGTCGAAGTGGGCCTCGGTCCGCTGCACACGCAGTTCGACGACAAAGGCTACGCCTACACCTCGTTGTTCCTGGACACGATGGTCGCGCGCTGGACGCTCGGAGGGCCGGGGGGGATGCTGAATCCCGAGCCTGACTGGACGCTTGTCGGCCGGGTCCCGGTCCAGTACAACATCGGGCATATCGCGGCGGCGGAGGGCGACACTGTCAGCCCCGACGGCAAGTATCTGGTCGCGATCAACAAGTGGTCGATCGATCGTTTTTTCCCTACCGGACCGTTGCTCCCGCAAAATCTGCAACTCGTCGACATCGGCGAAACGGGAGACACGATGAAGGTGCTCTACGACATGCCGATGGGGATCGGCGAGCCGCACTACGCGCAGATCATCAAGGCCGACAAGTTGAAGCCGTGGACTATCTACCCCGAAATCGGCTGGGATCCCCGGACGCAGGCGGTCGATCCGAAGGCCCCGAAGGTCGGCGAGGAGAGAATCGTCCGTTCGGGCAAGGATGTCGAGATCTTCTCAACCGTCGTCCGTAGCCACTTCAACCCCGAGCATGTCGAGCTGAGGAAGGGCGATCGCGTCAAATGGCACTTGACCAACGTCGAACGAACGCAGGATGCGACCCACGGCTTCGCACTTCCCATGTACAACATCAACCTGAGTCTCGAACCGGGGGAGACCTCCACAGTCGAGTTCGTGGCCGACCAGGACGGGACCTTCCCGTTCTACTGTTCCGAGTTCTGCTCGGCACTGCACTTGGAGATGATGGGCTATCTGCTCGTACAGCCTTGAGCATCGGTGGGCATCAAGCCGGTCGATGGCCGGTCCAACCAATCGAGACGAGTCGCCCATGTCGGCAGTAATCGATTCAATCTTCGGGCCTCGTGTCAGCGCCGACGAGTTCGCCAGGCATCGGGGGCGCTACGCCTTGCCGAGCCTACTGCTCGCCGTTGCCGCGCTGCTGCTGCTGATCTCGATCTTCCTGCCGTACTGGAAGATGACGTTGCATGCGCCCCAGTACCCGAAAGGGCTGACCGTTCACGCCTACCTGAATCGACTGGCAGGGGACGTACAGGAAATCGACGGGTTGAACCACTACATCGGCATGCGACCGCTCGGTCAAGCCGCTGCGCTCGAGCGGTCGCTTTCGATCCTGATGGTCGCGACCCTCAGCCTGCTGGTAGTCGGCGCGATCTTCATCCACGGACGCTGGGCGGCGCTGCTCGCTTTGCCGACGCTGCTGTTTCCGGCCGGCTTTCTCGTGGACCTGTATCTGTGGATGCGCCACTTCGGTCAGAATCTCGACCCCCGCGCGCCACTGTCCAAGACGATCAAGCCCTTCACCCCACCGGTTCTCGGCGTGGGTCGGGTCGGCCAGTTCGAAACGGTCGCGATGCCCGAAGCCGGCCTGATCCTCGCGACCGTCGCTGCGCTGATCGTACTGGTCGGCCTGTGGTACCACCGCAAGGCCTACAAACCGTTATTCGACACTTGGCGACCAGAGACGCGATGATCCGCGCCGCGCTCACCGATCTGCTGGCCGGCGCACTGATCCTGGCTGCCGCGACCTCGTCAGCCGCATTCGACCTGGCCCGGGCCGTCGCCGAGGCTGCACCCGGCGCGACGATTCGGGTACCCGCCGGGGTCCACACCGGCACCATCTCGATCGGCAAACCGCTGACCTTGATCGGGGAGACCGGCGCGGTGATCGACGGGGGCGGCGACGGCGACGTCATGCGCATCGAAGCTCCCGATGTAACGTTGCGCGGATTGACGATCCGCGGGACGGGCACGAGTCTGAGCCGGTCGAATGCCGGCGTAGTTGTCCTCGCGCCGCGTGCGGTCCTCGAACAGAACGAGATTGTCGACGTCTTGTTCGGGATCTACCTGAACGACGCCCACGACAGCATCATTCGCGGCAACCGGATCGGCGGCAAGCCTCTCGATCTCCAACGGCGGGGCGACGCGATACGTCTCTGGAACAGCCATCGGACGCTGATCGAGTCCAATCGGATCGAAGACAGCCGAGACCTGGTCATCTGGTATTCCAGCGCGATCCACGTGAAGCACAATGTCGTCAGCGGCGGCCGTTACGGGCTGCACTTCATGTACAGCCACGGCAATACGATCGAGGGAAACGACCTGCGCCACAACTCTGTCGGTGTCTTTCTCATGTACAGCCGCGATCTGACCCTGCGCAATAACGTCATGGCCTACAACCGCGGGCCGAGCGGCTACGGCGTGGGCATGAAAGACATGGACGGGATCCAGGCCAACGGCAATGTCATGGTCGGGAACCGGATCGGGCTCTACCTGGACAATTCACCCGGCTCGATGGCGATCCGCGACCGCTGGCAGGGCAACCTCCTGGCCTACAACGACATCGGTATCGCGCTGCTCCCGGCCGTGCGGCGGAACGATTTCGTCGGCAACACGTTTCTTGAAAACATCGAACAGGTCGCCGTCTTGGACGGCAGCGAGGTCGTGGGGAACTCGTTCAGCCTCGGGGGTCACGGCAATTTCTGGAGCGACTACGCAGGCTTCGATCTCGACGGCGATGGGATCGGCGATCTTCCGCACCGCCCGACCAGCCTGTTCGAGAATCTGATCGATCGTCATCCGAAGCTCCGCCTGTTCCTCTACGGGCCGGCGACACAGGCGATCGAATTGGCGGCGCGAGCGGTACCCTCGATCCGACCCCGCCCCAAGCTCGTGGACGATTCGCCGCTCGTTGCGCGACCGCCGTTATCGACGGCGGGTATCGAGTCGCCCGGCTCTCCGCTGGTTCTCGGAATTCTGGCGGCCTTCCTGTTACTCGCGCCGCTGTCGCTGGTCGCCCTCGGAAATGGGCGCTCGCGCGCGCTGCCTGCGGGGGGCCAGCCGGGCGTCGCTGGCGGACCCTTTGGCGCGGCGCCGCCCGTGGGGCAGCTCGCGCCGTGCGAGCCGCTGCTGGCCGTGGTCGGCCTGACGAAGCACTACGGGAAGTTCAAGGCGCTCGGTGATGTCGACTTCGACGTCTGTCGCGGCGAGTCGGTGGCGCTGTGGGGAGCCAACGGTGCCGGAAAAACGACCGTGATCCGTTGCATGCTCGGGCTGGTCGGATTCACCGGGACGATTCGCGTGGGCGGCCACGCGTTGGTCGGCGAAGGCAAGGCGGTCCGGCGGCTGATCGGCTATGTACCTCAGGAACTTGCGTTTTATGACGACCTTACCGCGTTCGAAACATCGATCTACTTCGCTCGATTGAAGCGAATCGATCCCACACGAGCGGCGCGAGTGTTGGAAGACGTCGGGCTGGCCGAGAACCGGGACAAGCGCGTCGGCGAGTTGTCGGGCGGAATGAAACAGCGTCTCGCGCTCGGAATCGCCCTGCTCGCTGATCCGCCGTTGCTGGTGCTCGACGAGATGACATCGAACCTCGACACGAGCGCCCGTTCAGCGTTTCTGGCGCTATTGCAACGGTTCAAGGCGCGCGGGAAGACGATCCTGTTCATCTCGCACCGGCTGGAGGAGGTCGAAGGTCTTGCCGACCGCGTGCTGGTTCTCGGGAACGGCCGGTTGCTGCATAGCTGTGCCGCCGTGGATCTGGCGGAAACGCTTGGCCTCAAGACACGTCTCAGACTGCGCGTCGCGGACGACGCGATCGAGCGGGCGCGGCAGTGTTTGAATCGACTAGGCTTCGACGCGGAGTCGCACGGCGACGGTCTCACGGTAGTGGTCTCGCCGTCACGAAAACTCGCCCCGCTCGAGGCGCTGATCGCGGACGGGATTGCCGTACTCGATCTGGAGATCGGAAACCACACGATATGAAATCGACGATCGACATCAGGGTCATCGGGACGATTGCCAGGAAGGAGATCGGCGATTCGCTACGCAATCGCTGGTTCTTGCTCTACTCGATCGCATTCCTGATTCTGACGCTGGCCATGTCCTGGGTCTCGCTGGCCGACAGCGGCAGTTTCGGTGCGGCTGGCTTCGGCCGGACCGCGGCTGGCCTGGTCAATCTGGTTCTGCTGATCGTGCCCTTGATGGGCCTCTCCTTGGGCGCGGCCAGCCTGGCCGGGGAGCGCGAGCGCGGGACACTGCTGTACCTGATGGCCCAACCGGTCAGCCGTGTCGAGATCCTGCTCGGTAAATTCATCGGGCTGTCGGCTGCGATCCTCGCGTCG
>JANNRU010000525.1:0-10258 GCA_031401755.1 Acidobacteriota bacterium
CGGGTCGGTTCGATCAGGCGCACGGCGATGCGCCGGGCCGTCTCCTGGCCGGGGGCGTCATGAACGAGCGCGACGTCGACGGACTCACGCCCAGCGCGCTCAAGCAGCGCCTGGGCGAGGTCGACCAGTGCTGCGGACGCCTCCGCAGGTTCGACCTGCCGGGTGAGGACGCCGGCCAATCGGGCGAGGCTCTTGGCGCCCCGAACGCTCGCGCTAACGCACGGCTCGAGGACGAGCCAACACGCCCCCTCACTCAGCGCCCCTCCCGCGGCGTCGGGCATGACCAGCGGGGCCGCATGGACTGGCAGGGCATCGGCGCCACCGGCAAGGATGGCCGTCGCCCGCCCGTCGTCGAGCAGATCGGCGGCGACCCGGAGCGCTTCGAGTCCGGAGGTCGTCCCGCAAGACACGGTGACGTTGAGCGCCGACCAGCCATTGAAGATCGACACATGGCCGCCGGGAACGTTGGCCACGGTCTCGGTGAACAGCAACGGATCGACGAACCGCGATCCGTCCAGGTGCGCTCGCCGCTCGAAGTCGACGATGCTGTCGATCGCCGCCCAGGCCGTACCCAAAACGACACCGACCTCACCGATGGGGATTCCGCGCAGGCCTGATCCACAGATCGCCGCAGCGGCGCACGCCAGTTGCGAAACTCTCGACAACGACGCGAGTCCCTTGCGTTCGATATAGCGTTTGACGTCGAAATCGGCGATCGGATTGAGCCCCGGAACGGCGCCGCGTCCGCTGACGACGCCGGCCGCCAGCGCGGTCGGCGTGTCGCCGAAGGCCGAAATCAGACCCACGCCGGTGACTACGAGATCGCTCGATTCCGTCGGGGTCACGCCGGGATCCCGCTGGCCGAGAGCAGCAAGCTCGCATTGTTGCCACCGAAGGCATACGAGTTCGACAGCGCGCGTTCCAGGGGTTGCGCACGAGGGGCGTTGGGAACGCAGTCGATCGGGCAGTCCGGGTCGGCCTCGATCCAGTTCCACGTTGGGGGCACGACGCCGCGTTCGAGCGCGAGGATCGTCGCGATCGCCTCGACGGCTCCGGCCGCGCCCATCATGTGCCCGGTCAGCGACTTGATCGAGGAAACCGGAATCGCGCGATCGCCGAAGACCGCACGCAATGCCAGGCTTTCGGTCTTGTCGTTGAGCGGTGTCCCGGTACCGTGCGCATTCACATAATCCAATTGCGCCGCATCGAGACCCGCACGCGCGATCGCCGCGCGCATCGCCCGCGCAGCGCCGGCGCCTTCGGGATGCGGTGCGGTGACGTGGTGAGCGTCGCAGGACAGACCGAAGCCATCGAGCCACGCGCGAACCGGAGCGCCGCGCGAACGAGCAGCAGCGCCGGGCTCGATCAACAGAGCCCCAGCGCCCTCGCCGAGCAACAGCCCCGGGCGCCCGCGGCTGAAGGGACGACACAGGTCCGGTGACATCGCTCGCATCCGAGTAAAACCGACGAAGGCCAGGCGAGAGAACGCCTCGCAGCCCACGGCCAGTGCGGCGGGCACGACCCCGCGGGCGACCAGCGACGCAGCAAAGCCGACGGCGTAGGAGCCGGCGGCACAGGCCGCGGGCACGGTGACCTGCGGCCCGTCGAGCGCGAAGGCCCGGGCTAGCGAGCGGGCGATCACGTCGAGCGGACGCTCGACCAGGCTCTTCACATCGCAGGGTTCGGGATCGCGGTCCGGGTGTTCGGCACGAACCGCTTCGAATCGGGTCACCTCGCCCATCGTCGTCCCGACGACGACCGCGATCGGCGCACCTCGCGCGGCCCTTGGGATCCCGGCGTCGAGGAGCGCCTGCTCGGCGGCGGCGGCAGCAAGCCGCGTGCAACGGCCGCCGAGCACCCGCTCCTCGACACGAGGCGAAAGCCGTGTGGGAGGAGCCTCGCAGCCGATGTGGTTCGGCAGCCCCGTCGTGTCGAACGACCGCACCGTTGCTGCGCCCTGGCGTCCGCTGACGAGGGCATCCCAGAATTCGTTCGGATCGCATCCGACTGGCGTATGCAGACCGATGCCGGTGATCGCGGGGCGCCGCTCGCCGCCGCGATCGGGGGCCCGAGTCATGCGGGCGCCCCACCGAGCCGCTCGACCAGAGCGAAGACGTCGGCGACCGTGCGCACCCGTGGAATCTCGGCTTCGTCGATCACGATCTTGAACTTCTGTTCGATCGCCGCGACGAGCCGCAGGCCGCCGAGCGAGTCGATCCCGAGGGATTCCAGGCTCGCCGTCCGGCTGATCTCCCCGCACTCGACCTCGGCGATGTCGGCGACGATCGCCAGCACTTCGCCCTTGCGCCGCTCGGCCACGGCTTGCGGGCCCCCGTCGCTCATTGCTGGCCTCCTGACGCCCCGCGCCCGCCGATCAAAATACTATACGACGGGTTTCGGTCTCTCAGAAGCCGGGAGGATGGAGGGCGAGCAGGTCTCCATTTTTGGGGCAGTCGTCGGAGTCCACGCAGGTCTCGCAAGCCCGACGAATCGCCTCAAATCCCAGAAGCTCGACGTCGGGGCTCGAATAGCCCTTGCGCACCGGCACTTCGCGGGTCAGGTCGGTCGTCAAGTACTTCTTGCTGTCGTCGCAAAAGACGGTGACGACGTGCGCCTCGGGCCCGAGATCGTCGCCGGCCAGCAATGCGCCGAGAAAATTTGCGCCGGATGAGATACCGACGCCGAGCCCCAGGCTGCAAGCCAGCTTCTGAGCCATCAGGATCGCGTCCCCGTCGTCCACGCCGAGGATCCGATCGAGTCGAGAAAGATCCAGCAGCGGCGGAACGAACTCGTCCGAGATCCCTTGGATGCGATGGCTGCCGACCTTGTGGCCGGTCGACAGCGTCGGCGAGTTCGTCGGCTCGAGGGGATGGATGCGGATTCCGGGCCGCTTGCGCCGTAGGAACCCCCCGACACCCATCACCGTTCCGCCGGTACCCACACCGGCCACGAACGCGTCGGGCTCCGCGCCGCGCTGGCGCAGTTGCCACCAGATCTCCGGACCCGTAGTGAACTCGTGGGCACTGGCGTTGTCGACGTTCGAAAACTGGCGCGGAAGAAACGCGCCGGGAGTTGCGGCCGCGAACTCCTCGGCCAGGCGAATGCTGCCTAAGAACCCGCCCTCCTCCCGCGAGACGAGCCGCAGATCGGCGCCCAAGCCGCGCAGCAGGTCGACACGCTCGCGGCTCATCCAATCGGGCATGAAGATCCGGACGCGATGACCGAGCGCGCGCCCGATCGCGGCGAACGCCAGGCCCGTGTTGCCGCTCGTGGCCTCGACGATCATCCCGCCGGGCTCGAGGTCTCCGCGCTCGTGGGCGCGGGCCAGGATGTGCAGCGCCATCCGGTCCTTGATGCTGCCCGTGATGTTGAAGTACTCGGCTTTGGCCCAAACCGTCCGCCGACGACCGCGCCACAGACAGTCCACCGCGAGCAGCGGCGAGTTGCCCACGATCGCGCGCAGGCCAGCGAGCTTGCGCCCGACCCCCGTCGGATCGCCGGTGGCGGTCGCGGGTCGATCCATGGTGCGTTCCCCCCGGTCAGGATACCCCGTGACTCCACGGGTCAAAAGCGGTCATCATGGACTGATGCAGGCCACCATTCCCCGCACGCTGGACGATCCTGGCGATCGTCTTGCCGCGCGATTGCGCGCCACCGCGTTCGAATCACCGCAACGGGTCGCGATCCGACTCAAGGTCGCCGACGGTTACGCCGAAACAACCTACGGTGAGTTCCTCGAACGGGCGACCGCGCTGGCCCAGGGTCTCGTCGCGCGCGGACTGCGCCTCGGAGATCGCGTCGCGATCCTGTCGGAGAACCGGCCGGAGTGGGCGATCGCCTTCGTCGGCATCTACCTCGCGGGGGGCATCGTGGTCCCGCTCGATCCTCAATTGTCGGCTGCGGAGTGGCGGCGGTTGATCGAGGACAGCGATTCACGATTCGTCTTCGTCTCCCAATATAGTGAACCGAGACTCGAAGATATTCTGTGCGACACCGCCGCTGCGGGTCGGACGATCGGCCTGGATTCTGGCGGTCTGGACCGGCTGCAGGGCGAAGGTGTCGCCGCGCGAAACGTCCTGCCCGATCGCGATCTCGGCGAGACACTAACCATCCTCTACACTTCCGGGACGACCGGCGTACCGAAGGGCGTTATGCTCAGCGAGGCCAACGTGACCTTCGAGATCCGCGCCGTGCTGGCAACGTTCTCTGCGGGCCCCGACGACAATCTGCTCTGCTTGTTGCCGCTCCATCACATCTTGCCTTTGGCAATGAATCTATTGACGCCGCTGTGGATGGGCGCTCAGGTGACTTTTGCCGATACGCTCAAGCGTGCGGAGATCCTGGCCGCGCTCGAAAGCGCCGGAGTCACGATCTTGGTCACAGTGCCGCAGTTCTTTTACATGTTCCAGGCACGCATTCACGAGGAACTTTCGAGAAAGCCGACGGCGGTCCGACGGGTCTACCCGTGGCTGTTACGCCTGAACCGTCACGCGACGCGCCTTGGAATACCGTTGGGTCGACTGCTCTTCGGCCGGATCCACGCTCTGTTCGGCCGCCGCCTGCGGCTGTTCGTCTCTGGCGGCTCGGCCTTCGATCCTGCGGTGGCCCAGGAGTTCCACGATCTAGGCTTCACGATTCTGCAGGGCTACGGGCTGACCGAGACCACGGGAGCGGCGACCGCGACTCGCGTCGAGGACAACGTGATCGGCTCCGTCGGCCCCCCGCTTCCCGGGGTCGAGACCCGTATCCTCGATCCGGACGAGTCCGGAATCGGCGAGGTCGCGATTCGCGGCGGCTCGGTGATGCAGGGCTACTGGCGGCGACCCGACGCCACGGCCGAGTCCCTTCGTGACGGGTGGTTCCTCTCCGGCGATTTGGGTCGATTCGATGCGCGCGGCCACCTGCACATCACGGGACGGAAGAAGGAAGTGATCGTCCTACCCAACGGCAAGAACATCTATCCGGATGAGTTGGAGGCGCACTATGGCCGGTCGCCGTTCATCGCCGAGATCGCGATCGTCGGCATCACCGAGCCCGGAGGAACGGCGACCCGTGAGCGACTGCATGGCGTCGTGGTTCCGGATTTCGAACGGCTCCGCGAACGAAAGATCGCGAATGCGCGAGAGATCCTGCGCGATGAAATCGCGCGCCTCGCCGTCGAGCTTCCCTCGTGGAAGCGATTGCTCAGCTACGAGATCCGGCAAGAACCATTGCCACGTACGACGACGCGAAAGATTCGCCGGCTCGAGCTGGCCCACGAGGCTTCGTCGGCCGGTTCCGGGCCTGTGAGTGAAGGGTTTTCCGAGAGCGCCGAGGATCGGCGGTTGCGCGGGTCGATCTCCGGTCGCGAGCTCCTGCGCTCCCTCACCGAACACCATGGACGCCACGAGTCGATCGACCTGGGTATGAACCTCGAGCTCGACCTCGGCTTCGACTCGATGGAGCGGGTCGAACTGTTGACCGGTCTGGATTCGGCCCTCGGTCTCACGCTGCCCGACGGATTCGGCGCCGATCTGTTCACCGTTCGGGATCTGATCCGTGCGCTCGATGCTTTGGAACAGACGGCGGGCGCCGAAGGGCGGCGCGGGCGACAGACCTGGGCCGAGATCCTCTCGCCCGAAGCGCTGGCCGCGAGCGCCGACTCGATGCCGCGGTTCACCGGCCGCATCCTCCGGCTTCCCAAGGTCATCGCCCTGCGCCTATTGCGCTTGATGTTCCGGGTCTTTCTCCAACTGGAGGTGCGCGGGCTCGATCGATTGCCGCGCGACGGCGCCTACCTGATCTGCCCAAACCACCAGAGCTACCTCGATACGTTCGTGGTCATGTCGGTGATGCCGTGGTCGGTGCTGCGGCGGGTCTTCTTCGTCGGCTACGCCGAGTTCTTCCAGAACCCCGCGATGCGACTGGTTGCCCGATTGACCAACATCGTCCCCGTCGATCCCGACGCGCACCTCCTGCGGGCGATGAAGATCGGAGCGCAGGGGCTGCGCGATGGGCACGTGCTCTGCCTGTTTCCCGAAGGCGGTCGCACGCTGGATGGAGAATTGACGGAGTTCAAGAAGGGCGCCGCGATCCTCGCTCGCGAGGTCGGCATACCGATCGTCCCCGTCGCCATCGCGGGTCTGTGGGAAGTCTGGCCGCGAACCAGGCGTCGCATCCGACTGCACCCGGTCCGCATCGCGTTCGGGGAGCCGATTCGGCCCGCATCGGACGGCCCGCCGGACTATGAGGGCGACACCCGACGGTTACGGGCCGCGATCGAAGCACTACTGGAGGGGATCCGATTCCGAAAGCGGCCGGATCGAGCTAGTCCGTCGCCGTGACGTGTGGCGCGGCGGGCCGGGATCGGCGGCGGAGTTTCTCGACGGCGACGGCCTCGATCTGTCGAATCCGCTCGCGAGACAGGTCGAGCGATCGTCCAACCTCGTCGAGCGTGTACTCCCGGTCGGTTCCGATCCCGAAGCGCATGCGCAGGATCAGGGATTCGCGATCCGACAATTCCAGCAGCAGGGAACGGGTCTGCTGTCGCTGCTCGAGCCGGGCAGCGGATTCGAGTGGGCACGGCGCCTTGAGGTCCGGAAGCCGCTGCGCCAAGGTCGCGCCGTCGGGATCGTTCCGTGTGCCATCCAGGGAGACGGCCTCACGTCCGCGCGACAGGGTTTCGATCACGCTCCGCACCTCGATTCCGAGTGCTCGAGCGACCTCTTCCGTTCCGGGCGGCCGACCGAGATCGCGGAAGAGCATCGCTTTGGCCAGTTGCACCCGGGCGATCTCGTCGTGCACGTTGACCGGGACGCGAATCGTCCGCGACTGCTCGGCGACCGCCCGCGCGACCGCCTGTCGGATCCACCACGTCGCGTAGGTCGAAAAGCGCCATCCACGACGGTGCTCGAACCGTTCGACCGCCCGCATCAGCCCGATATTTCCCTCTTGAATGAGGTCGGAAAGCGGGACGCCGCGATTGACCGAACCCCGAGCGATGGCGACAACCAGACGGAGATTTGCCCGCGCGAGCTTCGACCGGAACCGCTGACCCTCCGCACGACCCAGCGCGATACTTGATGCGGCGCTACGAATCTCGCTCCGTTGCGCACCCATGCGGCGCTCGATCGACCGAATCTCGCGAATGCTACCGCCCGACGCATGCACCACCGCGGCAACGGGACCGGCGAGGGCTTCTCGCTCGCGATCCTCGAGGGCACGGATCTGACGGTCGGCGACGGTCAGAGCGTCGGCGATCGACGCGAGCCGTTCGGTCAGGCAATCGGCGCGACTCGCCGCACGACGGATCAGCACCCGCGAGCGGCCGTGGCGCCAGCGCGCCAGACGCACTCGCCGGGAGGTCTGCGCCGTTCGATGGCATCGCGAAAGCTCCGAGAACTTTGCTCGGGCGAGATCGGCCGCCAGACGGCGCGCGGTAGAGCGAACGGAATCGTTGTTGGCCGGAGCGATGCCACCGACGGCTGTTTCGGTCGACCCCGCGGCCGGCGACAGTGCGCGGGCGATCTCCGAGCACCCGTACCCCGTCGACGTCACCGCGTCGAACTCGCGGCGCGCTCCGCGCTCGATCAAGCGCCCGAGGGCGCGTTCTCCGTCCCGCGTCAACAGCGGCACGCGCCCGACCTCGACCAAATATGCGCGGACCGAATCGTGACCGGGGCGCGAGGGGTGAATCGGCCTCATCCCGAGCGCGTCGGCGTTCCAGCGTCGCCGGTGACCTCGACGGGAGATCCATCGGACCCATCCGTCTCGCCATCCTCGGAAGCAGAAATCTCCCCGTCTTCCTCACCGGGGGCCGCGAGTTCTCCGGGAGCGCGAAGCCCGAAGCGTTTCATTCGCTTCTGTTGCGCCTTCTCGGCCTTGCCGATTTCGCGCTGCCTCTTGAGCATGGTTTGTCTGGATCGCTTGGCCATACGCTTCCTGACTCCGGTCGGCGAGGGGGAATTCCCGATTTCGCCGGATGCGAACCCGGGTCGATTCCTGGTGGCGTTCCCGGCGCGAGCTGCGGTCAGCGGGGCCAAAGAAGTCGGGAAGACGGTAACACCGTGCGACCGACCCGCGCCACTCGAACATCCGTGCTCGGCGCTCGGCGTACGGCGCCGAAAAGAAACCAGACGGCGCGATCAGTGGATCAGGTAAAGCAGCGGGAAGAGAAAGATCCAGATCAGGTCGACGAGATGCCAGTACAGACCGCCGAGTTCGACCGGCGTGAAGTAGGCCGATGAAAACTCGCTTCGGATCGCTCGTATGAGGAGCCACCCGAGAATTGCCATGCCGGCGAGCACGTGGATCCCGTGGAGTCCGGTCATCAAGAAGTAGATTCCGAAGAAGACCTGTACGTTGTGCGGTTGGGCCAGCGGTGCGGTGTGGGTACCGACCCCCGACATGAGTCCTGGTGGCGAATCCGCGGCTCTGGGGATCGTGGAGCGCTGCACCACGACCGGCGCCACGGCAGACGCTATCAGCGGCTCCGGAACGGCTGCCGCAGAGTCTCCGCCGGCCGGTGCCTCCTTGGTCCAGTTCTCCTGCAGCACGCGCAAGTAGGCCACGACGTGAACGAGTTTGTCGTCAGTGAGCATCGGGTTCCCGCCTCGCGGCGGCATGAGCATGTGCATCTGGCTGTCCGAACCGAACGGTTGTCGGCCGGACTTCAGGAACGTCAGCAGTTCTTCGTCGGTCTTGCCCTTGACGAACGCGCTGGCACGCAGACTCTGCCCGAGCTTGGCCAGACCCTCGCCTTTCAAGCCGTGGCACGAGTAGCAGGTGCTTTCGAACAACTGCTGACCGAGCGCGACATCGGGGTCGTGCTCCTCACCACCGGGTCCGCCCTCGTCGACTGCGTCGTCGTGTCCCCCGCTGAAGTGGGCGGCCACATAGTGTTCGTCGGGCTGGAAGTTCGTGCCCCACAGCAGACCGTGCTTCCATTTGCTCGAATACTCGATGTACTTGATGGTCATGAACCCGAAGCCGCCGAGCAAGGTCAGAGCCAACAGCACGATCACTCCGCGGCGCTGGTTCAACTGCGCGCAACGGACGGCCCAGGCCATGGTCAGACTGCTGGTGAGCAGGACCACGGTGTTGATCGCGCCCAGCTTGCTGTCGAGCAGGTGGTGCGCCCACATGAAAACCTCGGGATGGTTGCCCCGATAGACCGCGTAGGCGCAGAACAGCCCCCCGAACAGCAGGATCTCTGTGGCCAGGAAGAGCCACATGCCGAGCTTGGCCGAGGAAAACTGCTGGGCCGGCGTGTCGAAGTGATGCTGGAGATGGGACGCGCCGACGCTGGAATCGTGCTCGTGCATGGCCTTGTACGCTAGCAGATTTGCGCGACCGTTCCAGGGGTCAGTCGATCGGCTCGACGAGCGCTTGGAGGTCTTGAATCGTCGCCGATTCGCCCCCCGCTGCCGCTGCCGCGGCCTCCGCCGAGGAGAAGGCCGCGAGACCTGAGAGCATGGGAGTGACGAGCCCCTCGGGTCGGGCGTACGACGCCTGTTCCGCGTCGATCCAAGCCAGTGTCCGAAACTCGTGAACCCAGCGTTTCGCCGTCGGACCGAGTTCCGCCGCGATCATGCATCCGATGTCATCGTAGAGCCTCGGGACGAGGCCGACGTCGTCACGGACCAGAGCGGCCGCCGCGAATCGTTCCTCGCTGACGATCATCCCGCAGCGAGCGCAGAGATCCTCGCCGTAGAGGATCTCGGGCGGTTCTAGCTTCGACGGACCCGAGCAGGCAAGCGACACGGCAACCGTGCCGACGAGGAGCCATCGAGGCGGCAACGCCGCGGTCACGCCCGACTCCGACGCCGGAATAGCGCGAGAGCCAGACCCAGTGGAACCAAGGTCCAGGCCAGTAGGGAGCCGCCGAAGATCGCCAGCCGCGCCGGGCCTCCCAAGCGTGAGGCGTAGATCCCGACCGGTCCCAGCAGATCGAGCGACGCGTGCAGGCTCTCCAATACGGACATCTTGAAGACCTGCAGGGGATTCGCGACCGCGAGTCGAAACAGCGACTGCACCTCGAGTTTCATCGCCAACGTGCCGCCGATCATCCCCAGATCGCTCAAGAAAACGAAGGCGAGCCAGGCCGAGATCGCGGCGCCGTGCGCGACCGTCGTCCGCTCGGCCAGGGTGGAGATGCAGAAACCGATACCAAGCATGGCCAGAGCCAGCGCGAAGGTCAGCCCGACCAATACCGCGTATCCCGCAGGGTTCGATCCGCTCGAGCGCCAAGCGATGATCGCGGCCGAGACTCCGAAACCGA
>JANNRU010000526.1:0-1893 GCA_031401755.1 Acidobacteriota bacterium
CTTCTTTTCTACGACAGGAGAGGTTGTTTTCGCATGGAAGGCATCTGAGGTTTGGGGGCCGGGCCAAGACGTCGAGATCATTTCGTTGACCGGCGAGATTTCGCGGGTGGTATCGTTCGAGGGTCGCCCGATCGGGGCGGCGCTGGTGTTGGGCGCCGGCGATAAAGCGGTGATCGGGGTCGGGGGGTCGCTGGTCTGCAAGCAATTCGCGAACGGCGAGATGACGACCCGTTGGCAAGTCGATCTCGGTCCGAACGAACCGCCGATCGAGAACCTGGAGTTGATCGGCGGGAATCGGTTCTTGTTGAAACAGACCTATGGACACTTCAAAGTGATCAACGCGTCAGGTGTCGTCGAGTACGCCTACAACCCGATGACGTTGGGCGATGCCGATCCGAGTCGAAGTACACTCGACTACGCGCACTTTAAGCCGTTTCTCGGGGCAACGGATGGACAGCTCGTGCTGTTCGATGGGTCCAAGAAGGGTCTGGCTCTCGACATCGCATCGGGAGCGCTAGCCGAGAAGCAGATCGACATCACGACCCCTGCGGGTTTCACGTTCGACGGCCAGGTCAGAGCCGGAAAACTGGTCCTCATCGGGTCGAAGGAAGTGCGCTTCCGAAGCCTTTAGGGATTCTGGCCTCGGCGAGGACCCCTTGTGCGGCAAGGGGCGACGACTGTTCCCGGGCTACGTCGTAGTGGAAGACACCGGGGGCGGCGGCGGCGCGACGTTCGCATTCTGGACGGGGGCCGACTACGTGAGTCTGTCGACTCTGAACGGGCCCAGCTCGCGGTTTGCGCGCTTTGATCGTCATGGAAACCCGCTCCTGAATCCGCCGATTGACCTCGCCCACCGTCCGATGTCTCGGCCGGCTTGGAGCGGCGATGAACTTGCGTTCCTCGAGGCTCTTCCCGCCTCTGGGTCTTCCTCGATCGACTGCGCCCGATTCCATGCCGTGAACCGACAGGGCGTTCTCCGTTCGACGGCTTGCGTCAATCCCGCAGGAACCGTTCCCTCGTACTGGGACACGCGCCTAGCCTGGACGGGAACCGGATATGTCGCCTACGGGGCAGAATTCCTGCGACTTCTCGACCCACGCGGTTTGCCCCTGGGTCCCGCGATTCCAACGCCCGGGGTCGCCGCGCTCGCTTGGAACGGCACCGACTTCGGGGTCATCTTGCGTAAAGTCGCCGAGCGGGTGAATGACGCGAAGGTGATGCGACTGCTGAAGCTGATCCTCAAGGCCAACGGCAAACGTGGCGTTCCGCAAGGTGGGGTGATTTCCCCGCTCCTGTCGAACCTTTATCTGAACGAGGTCGACAAGATGCTCGAACGAGCCCGGGACGTCACGCGTCGAGGTCGGTACCTCAACGTCGAGTACGCTCGGTTTGCCGATGATCTCGTGGTCGTCCTGTACAAATACTCGAACGACGGTCACACGGCCTCAAGTTTACCGGAAATCTTGGTGAATTTGAATCTTCCGTGGAGTCGGCGTTTCACACTAGAATCCGCCCGTGGCCACCACCCTTCAACCCTGGCAGGTCCTGCTCGCCGCGATGGCCGGTTGGATCAACCGCCACCAGCAGGCCGCGATCGATGACCTTCGAGAGGAGAACCGAATCCTGCTCGAGCAGCTCGGGGAACGCCGACTCCGGCTCACCGATGAACAACGCCGACGGCTGGCTGTTGCCGGCAAGGCGGTGGGTCGAAGTGCGCTGGCCGACCTCGCCTGTCTGTTCTCCCCCGACACCATCCTGGCCTGGCACCGTAAGCTCGTGGCCGCCAAGTGGGATCAGAGCAAGACGCCGCGCGGACCGGGCCGTCCGGGAGTGATGAAGGAGATCGAGCGACTCGTCCTCCGCATGGCCCGCGAGAATCCGCGTTGGGGCTAC
>JANNRU010000527.1:0-14346 GCA_031401755.1 Acidobacteriota bacterium
CCCCCTGCGGCGCGCGATCGCGGTGGCTCCTTGAGCGGCGAACCGACTAGACTCTACCGCGTCCGCCGAACGCGTCAAGAGTGTCTGCGGAGAAAGCACGATGGATCGTGACGGGATCAAGCGACTGCTCGAGGCGGTGCGCGCGCACAAGCTCTCGGTCGGCGACGCCTTCGCTCGTCTTCGGGTCGAGCCGCTGGAGCGTCTCGCCGAGGCCACGCTCGACATCGAGCGCGCGTTGCGGCGCGGTTTCCCGGAGGCGATCTACGGCCCGGGCAAGACTCCGGACCAACTGGTCGAGATCATCGATCAGCTCGCCGCCCGAGAGCAGACCGTGCTCGTGACCCGGGTCAGCCCCGAGGTTTACGCCGCAGTCGCCGATCGCCTGCCGCGCGCTGAATACCACGCCCTGCCCCGCACGATCGTCGTGCGATCCCCGACGCGCGTGCGCCCGCGATCGGGCGTCTTGGTGATCAGCGCGGGCACGGCCGACCTTCCCGTGGCCGAGGAGGCCGCGTTGACCGCCGAGCTCGCTGGATGCGGCGTCGAGCGAATCTGGGATGTGGGTGTCGCGGGCTTGCATCGATTGCTCGCGCACCGCGAACAACTGACCCGCGCGCGCGTAATCGTGGTCGTGGCCGGGATGGAGGGTGCCCTGGCTTCGGTGGTCGCCGGATTGGTCGACTGTCCGGTGATCGGCGTCCCGACGAGCGTGGGCTATGGGGTCGGGCGCCCGGGGGAGACCGCACTCCACGCGATGCTCGGCTCGTGCGCGGGCGGTTTGACGGTCGTCAACATCGACAATGGATTCGGGGCCGGACTCGCCGCGGCAGCGATGCTCCGAATCGCAGCCGAACGGCGTTCCCCCGCCGCAACGACCTCCGTGCCGAAACGAAAACGCAAATAACTACAATTCATTGACAACAACGAATATTCAGCCTATATACTCGGCGCGATACGGGGGTTTCCAGCCGACAGGGAGCACCCGCGTTCCGGTAGATTCGGGGGGAATTCGAAGCCGAGCTTGACTGGGTTCGGGGGCGTGGCTAAGATCCGCGTTTCGGCCTGGGTCGGCTCTTCGAATCGAATCGAGTTTTCCGGGAAAGCGGGGTGATTGTTACCTCATGCCGTTGATCAAAGTACGTGAGGACGAGGGCCTCGAAAGCGCGCTGAAGCGTTTTAAACGCAAGTGCGAGAAATCTGGCATCCTCACCGAGATCAAGAAGCGGCAGCACTATGAGAAGCCGAGCGTGAAGCGAAAGCGCAAGACACTCGCGGCAAGAAAGAAGCTCCTCAAACGGCTGGCGCAAGAACGTAGACAAGGCGGTTAATCTCGGGAAAAACCGGCCGGTGGCGACGACCCCAGGCGTCGCCGACCGGGGTCCCGTTGGCGGGTGGCCCATTGAAGACCGGGTTCCCCAACGGATTCGTGGAAGACGTGCGCAACGCGGGGGACATCGTCCGGGTTGTCTCGGACTATGTCCCCCTTCGTCCTTCAGGGGCCCGACTCAAGGGCCTCTGCCCGTTCCACCAAGAAAAGACGCCCTCGTTCTCGGTCGATCCGACGAATCAGTTGTTCTACTGCTTCGGATGTCAGACCGGCGGGGACCTGTTTGCGTTCGTGCAGCTCTACGAGAAGGTCAACTTCCCCGAGGCGGTCGAGATGCTCGCGCGCCGGTGGGGCATCCCGCTTCCGGAGAGCGGATCTCGCAAGGACGACGATCCGCGCGAACGTGTCTTAGAGCTGAATCACCTGGCGGTGCGATTCTGGCGCGCGCAGCTCGAGGACCCGCAGATCGGTCGTCGCGGTCGCGACTACCTCGAGCGACGCGGGATCGACGTCCCGACCGCGGAGCGGCTCGGGATTGGCTTGGCGCCCGACGGCTGGACGGGACTGATGGATCATTTGACTCGTCAGCGCGCCGGTGCTCCCGAGGACTGGCAGCGGGCCGGACTCGTGGTCGCCCGCCGAACGGGTGAGGGTTTCTACGATCGATTCCGCGATCGCTTGATCTTTCCGATTCGTGACGCACAGGGACGACCGATCGCGTTCGGGGGTCGTGCGCTCGGCGATGCCGAGCCGAAATATCTGAACTCGCCCGAGACACCGGTTTACACGAAGGGCGATCATCTCTACGGACTCGACCTGGCGCGCGAGGCGATCCGTCGAGAAGGCCGCGCGATCGTCGTCGAGGGATACCTCGACCTCGCGGCCCTCGTCCAGGCCGGTTTTTCGCACGTCGTCGCCTCGTTGGGGACCTCGTTCACCCCTGCGCAAGCCCGGTTGTTGCAGCGCTTCACCGAGCGAATCGTCTTTTCCTACGATGGGGACAGCGCGGGAGCCCAGGCGACGGAGCGCTCGCTCGGGCTATTGCTCGAACACGGCTTCGACGTACGAATCGTCGAGCTGCCCGCGGGAAGCGATCCTGACGATTACATCGCACGCGAAGGCGGCGCTGCCTACGCGCGCCTGCTATCCGAGGCACCGCACTACGTCGAGTTCCTGATCCGACGCGAGGCCGCCGCGCGCGACCTGACGCGCATCGATGAACGCGCCGCGGCGGCCAACGTCGTCCTACCGCACATCGCGCGGCTCGGAAACGCGATCGAGCGCGGCGGTTGGGCCGCGCGACTCGCCGACACTCTCGGCATCGAAGACTCGCTCGTGCTGCAGGAGCTGTCGGCCGCGGTGCGCGCCGGCCGACCCACGTTTCGTACACGGCCGGCGGGGCTCGCCCGCCCTCCCGGCGATGCCGAGATTCGGTTGGTCTGGTTGCTGATCGCCTCCGACGAAGCGCGCACCGAATGCCTCGAAAAACTCGAAGACGCGGATCTGGAGGGAAGCCGGATCAAGACCGTGGTCGCCGAGATTCTCGCTCTCGTTCGGGCCGGCGAGGCGGTCGATGCCCAGCGGGTTCTCGATCGCCTCGACGACGATGTCGAGCGCGAGCTTTTCACCCGTATCGCGTTTCTCGATCAGCCGGCCGCGGGGCCGACCGTCGAAGACTGCCTGAGCGCTTTCCGCCGTCAGCGGCTAAAGCGCGAAAAACGCGTGTTGACGAAAGAGATCGGGGCGCTCGACGCCTCTCGATCGACGGACGAGATCGACCGCCATCTGCTCAGGTTGCAAGAGCTCGCACGACAGCGTGATGCCCTTTCCTGAGATTGGAGCCTGACCCATGGCACGTCCAACGCCGCGCAAGAAGGGTGCTCCCGGGGCGTCTCGACTCGAAGATCGCCATCCCGAGATCAAGCAGTTGATGGAGCGTGGCCGCAACCGCGGCTATCTGACGACCGACGAGATCAACAAGTCCCTTCCGGACTCCATGGCCACCTCATCCGACCAACTCGAGGACCTGTTCTCGGCGATCGCAGCGAACGGTATCGAGATCAATGACGGTACCCCCGTGTCGCGTCCGGTTCCGGGCCCGAAACCGAAGCGGCGCCGCGAGGGGCGCGTCTCCGCCGAGGAGGTCGATTCGGGTAAGACGAGTGACACGGTCCGGATGTACCTGCGCGAGATGGGTACGGTGCCGTTGCTCTCGCGCCAGGGGGAGGTCCGCACCTCGCGCCGTATCGAGCGGGGTGAGTACCGCGTGCTCAACGCGCTCGCGCGCAGCGCGTTCGTGGTCACCGAGCTGCGCGCGCTTGCCGACAAATTGCGACGGGGGGAAATTCCTGCCGGTTTCTTTTCCACGACCGGCGAGGAAGAAGACGACGATTCGGTCAAGCGGCTGGCGCGATCCCAAGGCACGCTGGACAAGATCGAGAGCCACCTGACGGTGATCGAGACGACGCACAAGCGCGTGACTCGTCTGAAGCGCGGCGGTCAAGCCTGGTGGACTGCCAACTGGCAGATCGCGCGCGAGCGCGTGCGCTTGGCGCGCGAAATCCGAAATCTACGAATGGTGCCCGCTCAGATCAGCTATCTGGCCAACCAGATCGTCGATGCCGATCGCCTGGTCCGCCGGCAGGAGCAACAGGTCGACGACTTGACGCGCCAGGCCCAGTCGATCCGCGACGCCGGCATGAAGCGTGACTTGCAGCGCAAGATCAACGAGGTGCGTGCGGAACGCCGGACGATCGAGATCACGATGGGCGTCGATCAGAAAGAGCTGCGACACGTCGCCGCCCTGATCCGGCGTGGGATGGTCGAGGCCGACCGGGCCAAGTCCGATCTGGTCGAGGCGAATCTGCGACTGGTCGTGTCGATCGCCAAGAAGTATGCGAACCGCGGGTTACAGTTCCTCGACCTGATCCAGGAGGGTAACATCGGCCTGATGCGGGCGGTCGAGAAGTTCGAGTACCGCCGCGGCTACAAGTTCTCGACTTATGCCACCTGGTGGATTCGCCAGGCGATCACGCGGGCAATCGCCGATCAGGCCCGCACGATTCGCGTGCCCGTGCACATGATCGAGACGATCAACAAGCTCAGCCGCGCACAGCGCCGCTTGGTGCAGGAGTTGGGGCGAGAGCCGAACCCTGAAGAACTGGCCTCTGGTCTGGGCCTTCCCGTCCCCAAGGTCGTCCGCGTGCTCAAGATCGCCCAGGAGCCGATCTCGCTCGAAACACCGATCGGCGAAGAAGACGATACCCATCTCGGCGATTTCCTCGAGGACACCCGCACACCCTCGCCGCTAGATTCGATGATTCTGGCGACCCACCGCGAATTGATCAACGAGTTGCTCAAGACTCTGACCCCGCGCGAAGAAAAAGTGCTGCGCATGCGCTTCGGCCTGACCGGTATCGGCGAACTGACGCTTGAAGAGGTCGGTAAGTTGTTCGCCGTGACCCGCGAACGCATCCGCCAGATCGAATCCAAAGCCCTGCGCAAACTTCGCCAACCCGTCCGCAGCCGCTCCCTGCGCGACTTCAACGACCTCCCCGAGTGAAAATGGGGACAGGCACCGTTTCGGTGCCTGTCGCCATCTATTACAAGTGGAATTCGCGGACGAAGAGAACCTGCTTGACGTAGACGAAGCGTGGGGAGAGCGGCGGTAGATTCGCAGCGTCGTTGAAGTCACTGTCAAAACCCCAGTCGCGGATCGATGGGATGTAGTTCACTAGGCTCCATGGACCGGCGACGTGGCGCGGGCGGTCCAGGCTGACGAACGATCCTCGATAGTACAGGCGCGTACCGCCCCAGTTCTCGTGCAGTCGCGGGTAATTTTCGAGGCCGCCGTTGTACTTGCCTTGGTTCAGGCCGCCGCTGCCCTCGACGTTCCCGGTGGTGTCGGTTCCGGCGAGGAACGCCGCGCGGATATCGGTCGGTGTAGCGCGGCGCCTCGCGTCATCGAGCGGCAGCATCGAGTCGGTATCTTCCCATGCGCCGGACAAGATATTGATTGAATCGGCCATCAGTGCGGCAGGCTTCTTGTCCAACGCATTCCAATCGCCCTTGACGTAGAGCGCCTGTCCGCTGACAACTGTGAGACCTTCGATCTCCGGTGCCGACACCGACTCGGCCGCCAGTTTTTCTCCGTTCCCCAACCGCACGCCGTAGTTGTTGAGCCCGTCCGCGAGCGGTCCGTCGACGCCGAAATACCAGACCAGCCCACCCTCGGTGCGATCGTCCAACCCGCGATTGGCAATCAGTAGCGGGTTGCCATTGATGCAATTGAGCAACTCGCGCGCATCGATTTCGAGCATCCAGATATCTTTTTCCTCGCGTTGATTGTGAAAGGTCAGCGAGTGCTTCGCCGCATCACAGGCGGCCAAAAGACCGGTCGCGAACGCATCCACGCTGCCATTTGCATGGCGAACCTGAATCTCGGGCGATCCGCCGTTGAGATCGAGCATGATTCGCAGATCGGCCTTGTCCCAATAGAGACGCCCCGGTTCCGCGTCGATCGCCTCCGGTTCGGGCACCGTGACCGCCTCGACTCCCGCGCGAATCGCACCGTTCCACGCCGGCAGTTCGTCCGGTCGAAGTTTGCGTCGGCCGCCGCCGCACCCCGGAAGCGCCATCGGGTTCGCGGGGTTGTAGATCTGGACCGTTCCCGGCTGGCAGCCGTCGTAATCTTTTCTTCCGTGATAGAGATCGCCGGTCACCGTGACCTGACCGTTGATGGTCAGCACGTTTTCGGTACCGAGGTGCAGATTGCCGTTGGAATAGATCGGCCCGGTCAGGTTCATGAAGTTTCCCGGAAGAATCTCCAGGTCTTTGTCGTAGAACGCGAGAAACTGGAACAACGGCACCAGTCGACTCTCGAATTCCATGTCGAGGACGGCTTCGGGATTCGTTTCACGATCGACAGCCACCGATTGAACTTCGAAGAAATAGGACTGAGCGTTGAGATTCTGGTACAGCTCACCCGGAGGGATCACGATCGAGAGCGGGTTTCCCGGAAGCTCGATAACGTAGGTTTCGACGTCGCGCCCTTTGAAGTTGAATTCACGGCAGACGAAATCACCGTCGCCGGGCTCTCCCGTGCGACAAGGCACGGTGCCGGGGATCACGATCGGGGAGGTGCCTTCAGGACGGTTGTAGCCCAGGAAAGTCTCCCGGATCTGCTCCGCTCGCAGATTGAGTCCGGCCTCGGCCGCGTAGAAGCCACGATT
The DNA here is from genome assembly GCA_031401755.1 of Acidobacteriota bacterium. GTDB lineage: Bacteria > Acidobacteriota > Polarisedimenticolia > Polarisedimenticolales > Polarisedimenticolaceae > JANNRU01. The sequence goes on from JANNRU010000527.1 coordinate 6,559, forward strand.
GCTGCTCATCGAGGAGTGCGTGGTCGCTCGTTCCATCCGCGTCAATACGAAATGAGCGGACAGCAATCCCGCGACGAGTGCCGCCACGAGCAGCGCTCCGATCAGCGCAAATCCGCGATCTTCTCGGTCCTGTTTCATTATCTTCCCCCTAGCGAGACAGCACGTTGCGCGGCGCAAATCGCCCAGTCCAGGTGCGGTCGATGGTGCCCGCGCGACGTTCGTCGCGCGCGCGAAGGTCGATCTCGATCGCCTCGAGATCCGACCAGATGTCGTCGACGCTGAAAGACTCAAGGACGGTCCCGTCCTGGAGCACGGCTCGCACGCGAAAATCCGTCAGTCCATCGACCAGATGGATCTCGGCCGCGTCATCGTCGTTGAGTCGGACGCGCAGCAGGTCGCCCTCCAAGTCGTATTGACGCTCTTCGAGGATGTAGATTCGTGTCTGGTGGTCGACGTCGTAGTCACGCGACAGGTCGGTCGCGCCGCCGATCTCAAGCGTCAGCTCGTCGCGGTCTTCGCCAACCCAAGTGAAGAACTCGCCGACACGATCGATCGGATCCCAGATGTACGCGCGCACCGGGCCTCCCTGCTGCAGGCGCCACTCATGCCATGCCTGAAGGTTCTCCGGCCAGCCGTCGCCGTCATCGTCGGGCACCGCATCGCAGCCGGGCGGTGGAGCGTGGTCTGGCTCACCAATGTAGATTTCACCGTCATTTTTCTTTACGTCGCGGCAGGGTCGGAGTACGGTCCGGATCAGATTGCGCCGCAGGGTCAGGTCATCGACCTCGGAGTCCGGTTCCTCGTCGCTGTCGTTTTCGATCTCAAGCGCCGGGAAGTCGTCACCCAGGCGTTCGCCCGCCTGGCGTATATCCGCCGAGAGCAGGTCCATCCCCGCGCGCAGGCTCTGGTTGACCCGCACGCGGCTGGCGTCGGCGTCGTAGATCCGCCGCGTTCCCACTGCAAGCGTCAACCCGGCCGAAAGCACGAAGAGCGAAATCGCCAGGGCGATCATCAGCTCGATCAGCGAAAAGCCGTTAGCGTAACTGCGTGTACACGGTTTCGGCATCGTAGATCTTCCGTCCTTCCTGAAAGACATCGACTGTGAAATGACGACTGGTTGCGCTGCAAAACGATTCGTTGGCGCAGTAGCGCACGACGACTTCGAGCTCGCGATCGCCGACGCGGATCTGTCGCGGAGCGGCCGATCCGGACTGCGGGAACGTCTCGACGTCCTGGAGCCGAAGCTCCTCGAAAGTCTGCTGTGCCGCAGAGATCGCCGCGATGCGCAGTTCACTCCGCGCGTTGGAGTCGATTTGGGTCAGCATCGAGGGCAGGACGCCGGCTGCCAGAATCGCCAGAATCGCCATGGCCACGAGGGATTCGACGAGGCTGAAGCCGCGCGAGTTCATCCTTGCCTCCGCAGCGTTCCGCCGCGCAAGACTTCGATGGCGCGCTCGCCGTCACGAGGATGGTGCAGCGTCAGTATCAGATTCACCGAGGCCATTCCCCGGCTGTCGAAGCAAACCTCCCACGCGTCCTCGGTCAGGGTCACACCCTCCGGCAGGACGAGGCCAAGGCGAGAGTCGTTGGCCCAGCTCTCGGAGCCGCAGGTCAGCGCGTGTTCGACGACCAGCGCACCGGTCGTGGCCGCGCGCACGCGATGCGGGGTCGTCGTGACCATCGCCCGTGCACGCGTCTGGATGAGTAGTGCTTGGAGCTGTTCGTCGGCGCGACGGAGCGGCGCGAGCAGCGAGCGGAACGAGCCGACCGAGACCATCGCGGCAAGGGCGACAATGGCCAGCACCGCCATCGCCTCCGGTAGCGAAAATCCACGGGCTTTGGAAAGCGCGACGCCTCGCGCGCGGCTGAGGCAACGATCGTACATCGCAGTTGGGCTCCCTCGGTGGCCGCGAATATACGAACGAGTTTGTGCGTTACTCCCTCTAAGTGAAGTTGCTAAGCACCGAAATGCACGACTCCTTGAAAAGAATGCAAGAGCGAAGGGCGAAACTCCGGAAGACACCGACTCAGCGGATCCGAAGTGGCGAGATTACGAGGCGCGCAGGGTTCCGAAGGCGAGAGCGAGCCAGCCCAGGATCAAGGCCAGGCCGCCGATCGGAGTGATCGCGCCGAGCCAGCGCGCGCCTGTGAGCACGAGTAGGTAGAGACTTCCCGAGAAAATCGCGATACCGCCGACGAAGCAAACGCCCGCGGCGTTGACGAACGCGCCGGGCCAGCGATCGGCGATCCAGCCGACGGCGAGCAGCGCGAGCGCGTGTATCAATTGATACCGAGCCGCGGTCTCAAAGATCGCCAGGTCCTCGGGGGTCACCCGACTTTTGAGCCCGTGGGCGCCAAACGCCCCCGCGGCGACTGCCGCGGCACCGAGCAGCGCACCCGTGGTCAGCCAAGTCGTAGGAGCCATACTCGCCTATCCTAGCCGCGATTACAGAATGGGGTCAGTCACCTTGTTGCGCTCGATGCGGTGAGTGTCTCGAGTTTCAGCACGAGCAGGTCGTCGTGACGCTCGACTTCGCCGCGGACGGTGACGGGTTCGGCGATGTGATCGAGGATCTCCGGGCCGAGGGGACGGCCGTCGGGTCCGACGAGCAGGAAGGTTTGAATACGCTCGTCGGTTTCGCGTACGACGAGCAGGGGCGGAATGCCGCCGGCGATGCAGCGGGTGGCGCAGGCGCGGTGGGGCTTGAAGTGGCCCGGTTTCATCACGCCCAGGTAGCACTTGCTGTCCACGATCTCACCCGACAAGGTCATGGTGCCGAGTTGCACGACGGGTGTGGGGGCGCGCGGCTCGTCGTTGGTCGGCAGCACCGATCCTGACTTGAGTTCGATCATCGTCTGTCCCTCGCGGTGAACGAGTGTTCCGCGCAGGGTCACTGCCTGTCCGTCAAGGCCACGGACGAGCGGCGCGGCCCCGGACTTCCAGGGGGCGACGAGCAGATAGCGCGACGCGGTCGCCTGCGCGCCGAAGATGCCCGCCGCGGGGCGTGGGACGGCGAGGGTCGGATGAGGTTGCTCCCGGATCACGCCCTGGAAGGTTCGAAGCGTGCCGAATTCGAACGTGCCCGATCCGTACCGCGACTGGACCGCGGCGAGCGTCGCACTGACCACGAGCGCCAAGCCGAGGACGCCGCCGACCGTACGCGCGGTGCGCAACGCCAACCGCGGGGGCGGCTCCGGCAGGTAGCCGACGTAGAACTCCTCGCCCGGCGGCGACGGAGCGGCTGAGCCGATCGCGATCGGCTCGATGCGGGTCCCGGGCGCTTTCGGCCGCGGATCGACCCAGACGCGCTCGCCCTCGACACGCAGCGCGAAGGTCGGCACCTTTTCGGTGAACGGAGGCGGGGACGCCCCGTCCTCCGGCCGGTATTGATAGCCATGCCACGGACAGGTGATGCAACCGTCGATCACCCGCCCTTCGCCCAGCGGACCGTTCTGGTGCCGGCAGACGTTCGAGACCGCGGACAGCTTCTCGTCATGACGAAAGATTGCCACGCGCTCGCCACCCGCACAGACGATCCGCGCGCGTCCCTCCGGAATCGTCGCCCACGGTCCCGCATCGACCCAGTCCACAACAAGCGCGGATGGATCGTCCCTGCGCCGCTCTCGCCACGCGGCGGCCAGATGCAGACCGATCACCCAGACGAGCCCCGAACCGACCAGCCAACCGAGGACCGGATGCCTTTCGGCCATCAGCGTCCCCAGAACGACGTGCATCACGACGAGGCCGTAGGCGACGTAGACCCCCATGTGCAACCGTTTCCAGACCGGCGGGGTCAGCTGCGCCAGCCAGAAATCGTGGCTCGTCGCGGCCATCAAGAACAGGATGAACAGCGCCGCGATCCCGAGCGGTTCGATCGGAAACTGCTCGATGCTGTCGTAGCGCGTGTTCGATGAAAGCGCGCTGACCAGCGCGTTGACGTTGCCGCCGAAATGGAACTGGACCAGCGCGATCGCCGCGTGCACGCCGGCGACCAGACACAGCGTGACTCCAAGGTGCCGGCGGTTGTAGAGCAGAGGCAAGAACGCTGGGTCCAGACGGCACAACGGTCCGATCGAGAGCACGAGCTGCAACAGCAGGAACGCTGCCGAGCCGAACGACCGCAGCAATAGCGTCTCAGCCGTCGCCTCCGGGTGCAGGGCCGCCCCGATGCCGATGAACAGCAGGAGATACAGTGCCACTCCGCCGACGAGTACGCGGTCGTAGATTTTTTTTTGGCGGTTCCAGCCGATCGCGCGGTATCCGACGCTCATTCGATGACCGCGCCGAGCGCCAGCTCGGCCACGGCCACCGATCCGGCGCGCGTGCCGTGGGCCAAGCTGAAAAACAGCAACGTCCCGTGACCCGTGTCGCGCGCTTCGGGAGGCAACGCGAAGCGCATGCGGCTGCTACCCCCAACCGCCCCGATCAGGATGGCGTCTGCCGGAACTCCGCTCGCATCGTCGAGTGCTACCTGGCACCAATAGAGCAAGAGGTCGGGTGGGACGCGGTCGGCATCGACGGCGATCTCGATCAGCGCATCGGCTCCCGCAGGGGATCCCCGTGACGCGCGTCGTACGCTCAGACCCGGCGCGATCGGAACCAGCGCTCCTTCGACGTCTTCGGTGCGGGGACGCACGAATTCGCCGAGCGACGCGGGCACGCGCCCGAGCCAGGGTTCCGGCCCTCGCGCCAAGAGCGCGACTGCGAACAGAGCCGGCAGCACTCCGCCGAGCACGACGAACAGCCAACGATGGGTCCGCCGCAACGAGCGGATCATCGCTGCCGCCGCGTCGCATCCAGGTGCGCGCTACGCTCGTCGGGCGGGGCCCCCGCACCGCGCACCCAGCGCCACCCTAAGAGCGGCCAGAACGCAAGGACACCCGGAACCACAATCAGCCGAAACCCCACCGACGCTCCCCGCGCCGACGGATCGATCCGCTCGATCCCGCGCACGAGAAACGGCACCGCGAACACCGCTCCCACCGACAGGTAGATACCGCAACCCGCGACCAGGATTCGTGCCACCGTCTCCATCTCGCCCGTGAGCCTACCCTAACTTGAAAGAAAACGGAGGTGCGCCCCGTACCCTGCCGATCTCGGATGCCCGATCCCGGATTGTCTTTCACCGGCGACTGCCATTGTGGCCGCGCTCGAGTTACGAATTCGTCTGCGGTCGCTGTGCCTATCGATATTGATGTCCGCGCACCGGCGACCTAAGTTCTCAAGCACCGAAGCCGAAGCGATCTGTCCGACAGCCACCCCGTTGCCGGGGTCGCTTCCATGGAGTCTGCGTGATTCGGGCGAACTGCCGCTTTGACGAGCTTTTTCGAGGTCTGATGACGGTGGTCTGCATCACCGGTGTCGGCATCGTTGGGGTCGGCGCTGCCGTGGATACGGCCCCGCCTGCCGTGCTCGTGCTGCCCAGCGAGGGCGTTGGCTCGGACGGCGCACTGACGGTTCGCGTCCGGGTCATCGATTCGAGTGGAGCGGGCGAAATCACGTTGTGGGTCCGCTCCGTCGAGGATCCCGAGTTCCACCCGATGCGCATGGCGCCGGTCGGGGGGGATGAGTTTGCCGCCGCGGTGCCGCAAGCCCTGACGCGGGGCACCCGGGTGTTGTACTACGTCGAGGCACGCGACGAACTGGGAAATGGGCCGGCATTCGGCGGCAACCCGCGGACGCCCTTCGCGGTCGCAATCGACCGTTCGGCGGTCGAGGCCAGCGCTGTCGAGGCCGCCGCGTCGTCGTGGGTCGCGCGCGGACTCATCGGCGCGTCGTGCCTCGTCGCCTTGATCCTGGCCCTGCGGTTGCATCGACGGGTGCGCCGAGAGCAGCTCGCGCGCGAAGTCGCCGAAGATCTGGGCCGACTCGCCGTACAGATGATGCCCGGCACGGCGTCACGAACCGCAGCCAGTTCCGGGTCTCGAACAAGTGTCGACGTGCCGACCAGCGAAGAAGCCCGTCGATTCTGGGCCCGCATCCTCGAGCCCCTCCGAACACTCGATGCGCTGGAGCGCGATCGCCAGCTGGCCATCCTCGCCGCGCGACCGCACCAACATCCGACGCTGGGCAAACAATTCTTCAGCCGCCAAGCGCTGGGCCGCCATTTGTCCTGGGTGCTGGAGCAGCCGCCGGAGTTGCCTTCTGAGGTCCACGCACCGCTGCCGCCACCCGACGCATCGACGCACTCCACCCAGCGGCTCGACGCGGGCGCGACGCTCGTCGAGCTACTCGTGGTCGTCGGTCTGCTGGCGGTGGCCGTGGCCATCGTCGTCGTCTCGTTCGAAGCGATGGCGACCCCGCTGCGTTCGGGTGGAGAAATGGTCCGGGGCGCGCTACGACAGACTAGGGCCCGGGCGATTGCGACGACCACGCCGCATCGGCTGCGTCCCGTCTCATCGACCACACTCGTCGTCGAGTCGGCAGGCTCTTGCAGTGCGGGGCCGTGGACGCTCGAGCCGCGCAGCGAACTCGTGCTGCCCCACGGAGTTTCGCTGGCCGACACCGCGTGGTCGGTCTGCTATGGCAGCCGCGGTGTGGCCGAGCAGAGTCGAACGATCACGCTGGCGCATGCCGACGGGGAATCGCGTCAGCTCGAAGTGCTGCTGGGCGGGGCGGTGAGCTTCAATCCATGAGCGAGCGGGGATTCAGTCTTGTCGAAACACTGGTCGCCGTGGCGCTCCTTGCGTTCCTGTCGACGGGGATCTTGACAGCCTTTTCGTCTCAAGCCGCATCCAGCGGCCGCAATGAGCGCCGCCTGGCAGCGACCGCCGCCGCCGAACAGGTTCTGGAGTTCTACCGGATGGATGATCCGGAGCTGATGCCCACGAGCGGCAGTGTCGGCCCGGTCGTGGTCGCTGCCAACACCCAGGAGTTCGAGGTCTTCACTTTGTTTTGTACCCGGCCCACGTTTTGTACGGACACCGCGAGGCAGCTCGTGGTCGAGGTCTACTCCGGGCCGACCAAGGTCTACGATGTCGAGACGGTCTTCACACAGGTTCGCTGAGCGCGGCATGACCTTGGCCGAGCTGTTGGTGGCGCTGACCGTGGCGTCCGCCGTCGGCGTTGCAGCACTGACACTGGGGCTCGCCGGCCGCCACATCTATGACAGCGACGAGGTTCGTACCGCGCTCAGCCAAGACCTCAGCGCCGCGATGGACCTCGTGGTGACCGATGTGCGCCAGGCCGGAGAGCGCCTCCCGAATGACCTCGCCGCGCTGGAGATCGTCGATGGTGGAGGCTCCGACGAACTCGTGGTCCGTCGCAATCTCGAGCCGACCGTCCTGCGCGTTTGTAGTGACACCGACGGTACCGACGAACTGATCGCGATCGCCCAAACGGTCAGCCCCGTGCAGGGATGCGCGGTGGTTGCGGACGATGATGGCGATGGCTGGCCCGAGAACATGGAGCCCTGGCGTGATGCACGCCTGGCGGCCGGCGGCACGCTGCGGGCGTACATCTACAACCCGGTGACGCTGCGCGGTGAGTTCTTCGACTAGGTCTTGGAAGAATCAGCCCAGCTCAGAGTTCGCGCCGCGGCGGGGACGACCTGGCAGTTCGATTACCCGGTCGCCGAGCAGTGCCGCCTGTATTTGCTCGAAGAGCGCCGTTACGAGCTGTCGGGAGACGCGTTCCAGTTCGTGCTCAACGGTGAAGCAGCGGCGCCACGAAGGGACAATCCACCCTGTGGTATAAATATTATGAGGTTGACCAGATACCGATTCCCATTTCAAGCGGGATGTCCTTTTTGCCCGCAAAGAAATTCTTCAACTGCAGCTTGTCGTCGC
>JANNRU010000528.1:0-1554 GCA_031401755.1 Acidobacteriota bacterium
GAGTACTCGACCTACCTCAACGATTCCTTCCGCCGAGGACGGCTGACCATCAACGCGGGTGTGCGGTTCGACTACCAGAAGGATCTGGCTCTTGCCGCTAACATCCCGGCCAATCCCATTCTGCCCACCCTGCTCCCCGCAGTGGACTTCAAAGGCGCAGACTCCGGGGCTGCATTCAAGGACCTCGCACCCCGTTTCAGCACGACCTACGACGTGTCCGGAAGCGGTAAGACGATCCTGAAGGCTACCGCCGCACGGTACTACGGTCTGGGAATTTTCACCGCTGGCAATCTGTCGCCCACCGGGCAGACCACGCTGCGTTACCCGTGGACGGACCGAAATGGCGACCGATTCGTGCAAGCGAATGAGTTGGACCTGACGCGTCTGCTCAACTCGAGTGCCAACTACAACCCCGCGAATCCGGCGGCGGTGCAAAGCCCGACCACCGTGGATCCGAACCTTGAGAACGACATCACGAACGAATTCCTGCTGGGGATCGAAAGAGAGTTCGGTAAGGGCATCGGGAGTGGGGCTGACGGTTCTGAAGCGTCGTTACTACAACTACAACACCACGTTTCGCGTGGGTCTCGACTCGGCCAGCTACGTGCCCGTGACCATCTCCCGAGACTGCGGGAATACGTCCTGCGACCGGTCGAGCTACACCGCCCAGTACTTCCAGCTTCCGTTCACGCAGCCTGCTGCGACCCTGCAGCGGAACCACCTCGACGGCCGCGAGTACAAGGGCGCCGAACTCACGGCGCGCAAGCGCTTCAACGGCCGCTGGATGGCCAACGCGAGCTTCACCTGGAACTCGACCGTCCGCCGTTTCGCCGGCGGGGCGAACGTGGATTACCTCGACCCCACTAACATCGCGCAGCAGGCAGGGGAGGCGGTGGGCACCTCGAACGCCCGTTGGGTGGGCAAGCTCACCTTCATGGTGTCGCTTCCCGCCGGAATCAACTTCTCAGCCTTCTTCAATGGCCGCGATGGTTTTCCGTTCAATCGCACGATCCTGACCCCCACCCGCACCGGCGGCATCGGAACGGCGGACCTGTTCGTAAAACAGTACGCGGCCGAACGGTACCCGACCTTCCTCCAGATCGACAGCGCGCTCGACAAGTCGCTCAAGTTCGGCAGTGGCGGCAGCCGCAGGGTGGTCTTGAGTGTGGCTGGGTTCAACATGCTCAACTCCAACACGATCCTCGGGCGCACAGCGCGCCAGAACGCCTCGAACGCAAACAACATCACCACCATCCTGGCCCCCCGCACCTTCCGCGTCGGCGCCCGCGTTCAGTTCTAGCTGCTGGCCGGGTTCGGAAACCATAAGGACCCTTCGTAATCCGGCGAAGTCCGGGACCCACTAACTTCGTTCCCCTGGCGAGTTGCCAAACTTACATCGTCATTGCGAGTCGTGGACGTCCGCTGGACGTGACTTGGGGGAGAAACCCCACATCGTCATTGCGAACGACCAGATGTTTCGCCATGAACTGAAGCAATCTCTCGGGAGATTGCTTCAGTTCATCCCAGAACAACGGAGCCTTCGCAATGACGGAA
>JANNRU010000529.1:0-4705 GCA_031401755.1 Acidobacteriota bacterium
CGCCTGCCGCCGATCCTCCAACACTGTTAGGACTTCCCCCGTCAGCCAGCACGATCACGAGGTCGTTCCGGCCGTCGGGGATCGAGTCATCGCAGAGCCCATGCCCGGGCGGCCCCACATCCCTGACGGAGACACTTCGAGGCCACACGGCGCCTGCGACGCGCAGGGACTCGGCCGCAATCTGGGTCACATCGATCCGCGGGTCGCCGAAGATCACGAGAACCACAGGACCCCCAGCACTCCGGGTCAGTCTGGACACGCCACAATCGGATCGGTGCCCCACTTCGATCGGCACCCCGACCGCGGTGTGCACCTGGATCGATTCCTCGGCGTGGTTTGAGTTGAAAATATCCGCTTGGCTGGCGACCTTGCCCGTCAGCGTATAGCTGCCGATTTCGTCGACGTCGCCGGGTTCGAGAGCGACCCTGAGGTCGAGGGCGGCGCTTTCGCCCTGACGCAGGTGCATGACGGAGTGAACGGGCAACACTCGGACGCCCGCGTTGTCCCCGATTACCAAATCAAAGTCGCCCTCCGCACCGTGGTTCGTGACCGTGGCCATCACGACGGCCGTCGTTCCCGGAACGAGGATGCCGGCCGTCGGTGTGAGCCGCAGGTCGATCGTACGCGGTCGCGTCCATTCGCCAACTGTGGGCGAGACCCACACGACGCGACCGTTGTGATCGGTCACTTCCGCCGCGATGCGAAACCGCTCCGAAGGCACAACGAATCGCCCGTAGTAGCTTCCGACATCGAGATTCTCGTGCGAGGCAAAGTCTGGGCTGGCCACCAAAGCACCGGAATCGTCGAAAAGATGAAACGCGACAACGCGGTGGGGCCCACTCAGCCGCGCGCGCGCCTCCACGGTCGAGCCAGCGATCGGCGCCCCCTGGAGGCGGAAAAGACCCTCGTGCGCGGGTCTGCCGCCGGGCTCCACGATGGCGAAGTCGACGAAAGTTACTAATGGGGCGCTCGCGCCCGTGGGCGGCAGGCCAAAGGCGATCACCAACGGCAGGACGATGCTCAGGAGTCGCGTATCGAATCTGGCGAACAGGTCCCCGTGCGGATGTCGATTCATTCAGACCTCGGATGCTGCCCGGTCCAACCCGGTTGAATCCATGCGTTGTTCGGTTCAGTGGCGGCGAGCGAAGTATATGCAAAAAACCATGATGGTGGGCAAGAATTTAGCGCTCTCGTCAGCTTGTCGAACAGATGGGGCGCACGACCATGCGTTGCGTTTCTTGAATCTGTCCTGATCGTCCGGTGCGCGGAATCGGGGACTCGACAACGCAGAATTCTCAAGTTTCGCAACGCACGGGAGGTTGCTCCCAAGTCTTTCCGACTCGATTAACGAGTCCGACGCCCGTCCTGTCCAAATACTCAATCGATGGTCGCACGGCCCAAGTTTACTGGAACTCGTGGTGAATTTGAAGCTTCCATCGAATAGGCGACCACCCCTAGAATCCGCCCGTGGCCACCGCCCTCCAACCCTGGCAGGTACTGCTGGCCGCGATGGCCGGCTGGATCTACCGCCACCAGCAGGTCGCGATCGAATACCTTCGGGAGGAGAACCGAATCCTGCTCGAGCAACTCGGGGGACGTCGGCTGCGGCTCACCGATGAACAGCGCCGACGGCTGGCTGTTGCCGGCAAGGCGGTGGGCCGAAGGGCGCTGGCCGACCTCGCCTGTCTGTTCTCTCCTGACACAATCCTGGCCGGGCATCGCAAGCTCGTGGCCGCCAAGTGGGATCAGAGCAAGGCGCCGCGTGGACCAGGCCGTCCCGGAGTGTTGAAGGAGATCGAGCGACTCGTCATCCGCATGGCCCACGAGAATCCTCGTTGGGGCTATTCTCGGATCGAAGGTGCACTCGCCAACCTCGGTTATCGTGTCGCCCGAACCACGATCGCCAACATCTTGAGCCGGAATGGCATGGACCCAGCTCCCGAACGCGGCCGCCGTACTTCTTGGAGCACATTCCTCGGTGCGCACTGGGCGACGATCGCCGCGATCGACTTCACCACCGTCGAGATGTGGGGCCGGCGAGGGCTGGTCACGATGTACGTCTTGTTGGCCATCGACCTGCGAAGCCGCCGCGTTTACTCCGCCGGATTGACATCGAGCCCGAAGCGATTGGGACGGATTCCGGACCGATTCGATGCCGCGAAAGACTCGGCGGGATGTAGCGTCACTATCATCGACACGCGGCCTAGCATCTTCGGGATTTCGCACTCCGCCTTGCGGCGACGCCTCGTTGCCGACGATTCCGTATTTTCACAACACTCGCAACTCGACTGCGGCATGGGCCGAACTCCGCGACGTTCCCAAGCATCACACGCGAACCCCCCATCGAAGGAATCCTGATCCGGTCGCTGTCGAACCTCGGATCAGGTGTCGGGCGAATAAATGAACCGGACGGTCTCGGCAGCTGAACGGTATACTCAGGGTCATGCGAACGACCGCTCTGCTTGCCTCCGACACGTCGGCCGACGCTGAGCGCAGACAGGTGGAATTGTGGCGACGCATGTCTCCCATCGAGAAGCTGCATGCCGTGAGCGAGGGCACTCGAGCCGTACTGCAGCTGTCGCTCGCCGGCATCCGACTGCGCCATCCTGAAGCCGCGGATGAAGAGTGCAGGATGCGACTTGCGGTTCTGAAACTGGGGCGCGAACTGGCATGCCGGGCCTTTCCCGAAGCCGCACGACTCCGCGGTCGCTAAGTGTGATCTCCGACACGATTCGCGCTGCGCTGATCGTTGCCGAGGCTCTGGAGACTTGCGGCGTTCGTTATCTCGTCGGCGGTTCGCTGGCGAGCGCGGTCAGCGGTGAACCGAGGTCGACTCTGGATGTAGACCTTGTTGTCGAACTTACCGAGAAGGACGTCGATCGGTTGGCGTCCGCGCTGGGCGACGGATTCTATGTTGATATCGACTCCCTCCGTCGGGCCGTGCGCGATCGATCCAGTGCGAACATCATTCACTACGCGACATCGACGAAGGTCGACCTGTTCATGACAGGCGGATCGCCCCTCGATAAGGGACAGATGGATCGCCGTCAGCGCGTGCAGGTGTCGGCCGATCCCGACGCTTGGTTGTACGTCTACACGCCCGAGGACATCCTCCTGCAAAAACTGAGGTGGTACAGGATGGGGAACGAGGTCTCGGACCGGCAGTGGCGTGACGTTATCGGCATCATCCTCGTGCAGGGCGATCGATTGAATCGGGGCTATCTGCATACCGGGGCCACGCTCCTGGGCGTTTCCGACCTTCTTCAACGCGCGTTCGACGACGTTCGGGGCGAGTAGGCGTTACTTCCCGCAGCCGCGTCCAGTTCAGCACCAGACGCAGCGTCTTGGCCCACGCGATAGGGAACTCACTCTCGCCGGCGACAAGGCCTACTTCTCGGTCGACGATCTCCAGTCGCTGACGACGACGAGTCTCGCCGAGCGAGTCTGCTCGGCCTTCTTCGCGAGCAGGAACCGGTCGCGGGCACGAGAAAACGCCAGCACTCGCGCGCCGTCCGGGAGCTTGGCCCCCGTCCCATCCATTTATTCGCCCGACCGTGATCCGAGGTTCGAGAGCGGCTAGATCGGGTTTCCCACGATGGGGGGTTCGCGCGTGATGCATGAGAACGTCGCGGAGTTCGGCCCATGCCACAGTCGAGTCGCGAGTGTTGTGAAAATACGGAATCGTCGGCAACGAGGCGTTGCCGCAAGGCGGAGTGCGAAATCCCGAAGATGCTTAGGCCGCGTGTCGATGATAGTAACGCAGCATCCCGCCGAGTCGTTCGCTGCCTGCTGATGGCCGTTGATCCAGCCGGCCTTCGCGGCGAGCAAAACTTGCCATGGCTGAAGAACGGTTCCCACGGGCAGATTCTAGGGGTGGTCGCCTACTCGATGGAAGCTTCAGATTCACCGCGATTTCCGGTAGAGTGGGGCCGTGCGACCATCGATCGAGTTTCTGGACAGGACTGTCTCGCGTCGATCGACCGGCCCATTCGGCCGACTTCGGGCGATCCCTCGATTCCTCTAATTCTTGGATTGACAGACCGGGAGGGGGGGGGCGTAGCCTCGTGCTGTGATCGCGGGGCCGTCCGAGATTCGGACGATCCGCCGCCGATCGGGAAACGAGACACGACCATGCGGAAGAAGTTGAGTAGATTCACGGTGACGCTACTCGGGGGCCTCGTTGGAGTCGCCTTGCTGGCCCTGCTTTCCGATTCGGTACTCGCCCCGGCGATCCACGCCGGCGGAACCTCGTCCAGGATCCTCTTTCACAGCAATCGCGACGGCGACTCCGATATCTACTCCATTGACGAGAGCGGGGGCAACGTCGAGAATCTGACCGACGCGCAGGACTCCGGCCACCATGAAGACGAGTACCCGGTTTTCTGCGGTAACAAGATCGCTTTCGCGAGCGATCGAAGCAGTCCTGGATCGTTCGACATTTGGATCATGAACCCCAACAGTTCGAATCCGCTCAATTTGACGCCGAACACGTCGGGCACGAACGAACACGAACCGCATTGCAGCCCGGACAGCCTGCTGCCAGAGATAGTGTTCCGTCGGGAGTCCCTGGGAGGACAGGCAGACCTCTGGAAAGTCAAGGCCGACGGGACGGGGCTGACCCAACTCACCGACCACCAGTTCGACGACATCAATCCCCAGTGGTGCGGGGACAAGATCATTTTCGCGCGCAACTTGTTCGAAGGAC
>JANNRU010000530.1:0-13299 GCA_031401755.1 Acidobacteriota bacterium
GGCGAGCCATCGGCGAAGGGTCGGCTGGTGACCCGCGAGACCACAGGTCCGCGCTCCTTGCGTCTTTGGATTCTGCGCCGATGCTCCCCGGCATTTTTCGCGTTCGCCGCGCTGGACGCCTTGTTGCGGCCGCTCGACGGGCACAAGTTGATCGTCCGGGCCTCGCGCCCTGCGGGCAGCGCAATGAGGAGATGATGGAACGGGTCTTGGTCACCGGCGGACTCGGTTTTCTCGGGAGCCGGATCGCGCAAGCTCTGGTCGCCAACGGGCACCCGGTCCGAATCTTGGCGCGCGAGCGCCCCGACGAGCGGCGTGCCGCGCCGCCGGGCGCAGAGGTTTTGTTCGGCGACGCACGCGACCCCGCGATGATCGAGCGCGCACTGGTCGGAGTCGGGTCGGCGGTGAATACGGTTTCGAACTTCCGTCGCGGCGGTTCCGATCGCCACGAGGCCAGGTCGATCAATGTCGACGCCGCCCGCTTACTGGCTGAGGCCGCCTCGCGCTGCGGGCTGAGACGTCTGGTTCACTGCAGCACGATCGGCGTGCACGGCTCGGTGCGCGAAATTCCCGCCGATGAGGCCACACCGTTCAACCCGGGTGATCTGTATCAGGAGACCAAGGTCGAAGGCGAGATCGCGCTCCGTGAGGTCGCCGCCCGCACCGCGCTCGAGCTGGTGGTGCTACGGCCGATTTCGATCTACGGTCCCGGGGACACCCGGATGTTGAAGCTATTTCGAGCGATCAAGCGCAGGCGATTCGTCATGATCGGCAGCGGTGCGCCGCTGTTCCAACCCGCCTACGTCGATGACGTCGTCGACGGATTCATGCTCGCGCTGGAGCATCCCCGCGCGGCGGGGGAGAGCTTTATCGTAGGTGGCGACGAGTACCTGTCGCTTTCGAATCTCGTGCGCATGATCGCCGAGGAGGCAGGCGTTGCACCTCCGCGATTGCGAATTCCACTGACACCGGTGCGCTGGCTCGCCACGGCTTGTGAGGCGCTCTGCGCACCGCTGTGGCTCGAACCTCCGTTGCACCGCCGGCGAGTCAGTTTCTTTACCAATGATCGCGCGTTTCGCATCGACAAAGCTCGGCGGATGCTCGGCTACGAGCCTCGCGTCAAGCTCCGTGACGGCATTCGCAAGACGCTTGCGTGGTACGAGGAGCAAGGATGGCTCTGACTCGCGTGCTGCACCTCGTCGATAAGCTGACCGTCGGCGACGCGAACATGCATGGTGTGACCCGGCTGTTGTCCTGGTGGGTCCCGCGCTACGATCAGTCGCGATTCCGCGTCGCAATCGCCAGTCTGCGCGCCCGAGATCGTGCGGGCGCGCACTTGGAGAGCCTCGGGATCCGCGTGTTTTATCTGGGGCGGGGCAAGTTCGACCTGCGCACGTTGTTCGATGTCGTCAACCTCGCCTCGCGGGAGCGGATCGATCTGCTCCACCTTCACGCTTACGCCGCTTCGGACTTCGGCAGGGTCGCGTCCCGCATTCTCGGGCTTCCCTGCATCGTTCACGAGCACATGGACGCCGGCCAGATTCCCGGCTATCAGAGGCTCGCCGACCGTTTGCTCGCTCGTTGGACCGACCGAGCGATCGCGGTCTCGCGTTCGGTTCGTCGATCGATGATCGAGGATCGGTCGATCCCGGAGGATCGCGTCGAGGTGATCTACAACAGCGCGCCGCTCGAGTGCTTCGAGGAGTCTGTGGCCGCACCGCGCGGCGCAGCGTCGTGGCGCCTGGCGCTGGGAATCCCAGCCGATCACACGGTGGTCGCGACCGTCGGGCGCCTACACCCGATCAAGGGGCATTCCGATTTCATTGCGGCGGCCGCTCGGCTACTTCAGAACACCAGGGCGGTGACCTTCGTCGTCGTCGGGGACGGTGAGTTACTCGAGCCGCTCCGGCGACAGGCGGCGGATCTCGCCCTCGGTGACGCGATTCGCTTCTTGGGTCATCGAGAAGATGTCGCCGCGATCCTGCGCGGCGTCGACATCAAGGTCATCGCCTCGCACTCCGAGGGGATTCCCTTGACTCTGTTCGAGGCGCTCGCAGCGGGTTGCGCAGTCGTCGCGACGCGGGTCGGCGGAGTTCCGGAGGTCCTGGAGGACGGCGTCGACAGCTGCTTGGTGCCGGCGGGGGATCCCGCGTCGCTCGCCGCGGCCATCGAACGGTTGATCGACGACCCGCCACTTCGCCGGCAGATCGGTCTGTCCGGTCAGGCTCGAGCGAAGCGGTTCAATCTCGAGAGCGCCGTCCGTGCGCACGAGGCGCTGTGGATCGAGTTGATCTCCCGTGCGCGGTCGGGCGGTCATGGACGCTGACCCCGGCCCGCTTCCGGGCGAACCCATCGGCTGGCGGTCGATCGTCCGTGGCGCCGGTTGGACGTCGGCGGGGAAGGTCGTCGGCGATCTCTTCGCGTTTCTGCTCTTCATCGTCCTTTCGCGGCGATTCGGCGAGGAGGGACTCGGCCTTTACTCGATGGCGATCGCGGTCACCGGCGTCGGGCTCGTCGTCGCCGATTTCGGCTTGAACGCACTCGCGATTCGCGAGATCGCGCGTCGTCCGGACTCCTCCCGCCAGACCCTCGGCGCGGTCGTCCTCGCGCGATTGCTCTTGGGCGGAGCGGCGCTCGTTGTTCTGGCGTGTGCGCTGCCTTTGTTGCCGCTGTCGTCCGAAGGGCGCGCGGTGTTCCTGCTGGTGGGTGCCTATCAAATCGGGCTCCCGCTCGCCGATGGGTTCGCGGCGACATTTTTGGCCCGCGACGCGCCGGGCAAGGCCGCCCTGCTGCAGGTCGCGCTTCGCGTGATGCTCACCGCGGCGGCTTGGACCGCGGCTCATTCCGGGGCGGGGCTCGTCGGGACCGTCCTTACGCTCCCGGCGGTGACCGCACTCCTGGCGGCGGTGGGTTGGCGCTGGAGCTCGTCGAGCTTCGGCCCGCTGGCGCTCCGTGGCGTGCGGACCGAGTGTGTCCGGCTCTTGCGGGCGGCGCGCCCATTTTTTGCGTCAAACCTCCTGTTTCAGATTGGCGCGCGGGCCGACGTCATCTGTCTGGGCTTTCTCTCCGGCGCCGCGGCGGCTGGTTTCTATAATGCGGCGTACCGTACCGTGCACGTGGTGATGTTCGCGGCCTCGACGATCAGTTTGTCGTTCTATCCGGCTGTTTCACGCGCGTTCGATCACGATCGTGCGGCGCTTCGCCGTGTGTACGACGGTGTTCTGGCAAGCGCGATCCTCGTCGGGGTTCCTGCCGCAGTCGGCGCGTGGTGCGTGGCGCCGGAGATCGTCCATGTGCTCTACGGCTCCGGTTTCGACGCGTCGGTCGAGGTCTTGCGCTGGCTTGCGCCCCTTTTCGCGGTGGGAGCCCTCCGTGGCGTACTCGAGATCTTCATGCTTTCGTGCAACGCAGAACGTGACCGCTTCCAGCTACAGGCCTGGGTCGCAGCACTGAGCGTGACCGGAAACCTGGCCTTGATCCCGTGGTTCGGATTCCGCGCTGCGGCCGGCATGGCGCTGCTGTGCGAATCGAGCCTGGTCGTCGGGTTTCTGTTCCGACTCGGGCCGCACGTCGGGAGGCCTTCGATCCGGCGCGCGCTCGCGTTGGCTTCCGGCGGTGCGGCCGCGCTCGCGGTTGCCTTGACCGTGCTTCCGGAGCGGCCGCTGGCGGTCTCCCTCGTCGTGGGCGTCTTGATCTACGCTGGGGCGATCCTCGTGGCGACTCGGTTCAGATTGCTAAGAATTCGGCATTGACGGCATTTGGGGCCGGGAGTTCGCGGGTAGATCCCCTCGATCGATCGCATCTCAACGTCGAACGGACCCGTCCAGACGGCGCTTTCATCGTATAATCGAGGCTTGCTTTAGCGGGTCCGAGCTCGGAGGCGCTTCATGTTGGCAATGGGTCGTGATGGGTACGGGCTTGTTCGCGCGGGATTGTGCGCGACGGTCGCGCTGATCTTGGGAACAATACTGAGTGGGGCATCGGGATCCGCGGCGGTCGGTTCGTCGATCGCCGAAGCACCCCGCGAGAGCGGGACGCCAGAGATCGGAGTCGTCGGGCAGAACTGGGTCGTGAACTCGCAAAGCCGTGTCGGGCTGCTCGGCTCGATCGCTCAGTTCGCTCCCCAGACTCGCCCCGTTGCGCCCGGGAACTCGACCGGCGAGTGGGTGATGCAGGCGCCGCTCGTCCTGCCTTCGGTCGAACTGGCGTTCGGCGAGGTCTACCAATTCACCCAGGTCGGAGCCGCGACAGGGACGCAGGACACGGGCAGTGGCGTGATGACCTTCGCCATGTCGGTTCGAGTGCGCGGAGCTAGCGGCGCGCAAGTCGTGGTGCCGCTGCATTTTACGACCGAGCATTTATCCGGAACCGGGCCTGACGGTCAGTATTGCAACGCGGGAGAAGCCGATCCGACTTTCTGCAACGGCACTCGATGGAGCGCGGTCACCCGGACGGTCCGCCTCGTGGCGATCGCCCAGATCCCCGAGGATTCTGGGACCAGCGCCGACCAGGAACTGGTGCTGTTCGAAATCTCGGGAATGATCGATGCCGTGCTTCCTGATGAGGACGGCGACGGTATTCCCGACGAGGCCGACAACTGCCCGAACTGGCCAAACCCGACCCAGGCCGATCTCGACGGCGACGGACTCGGCGATCCGTGCGACACCGACGACGACGGTGACGGATCACCCGCGACGCTCGATTGCGACGACCGCGATGCGAACTATTACCCGGGTGCCCCGGACTACTGCGGCAACGGCCGAGATGAGGACTGTGATGGCGCGGACGCCGCCTGTCCCGTTTGCGCATCGCCGACGCTCGATCCCTCCGGCTGGACGCTGCTCTACGTCGACAGTGAAGAGACGGCGCAGGAAAACGGTCGAGGAACCCAAGCGATCGACGGGAATCCGAGCACGAAGTGGCATACTCGGTATACGGGGGGAGCGACGCCCTACCCGCACGAGCTGCGATTCGACCTCGGCGGTGTTTACGCCTTGTGTGGGCTCGGCTACCTGCCGCGCCAGGATGGCGGTCAAAACGGGATCATTCGCGGCTACCAACTCGCGCTGAGCGATGATGGCGAGAGTTGGGTCACCGTCTCCCAGGGCGACCTCGGCACCTTCGGGCCGCTGAACAGCGAGCGGATCGTTGAGTTCACGCCGATGATCGCGCGCTACGTCCGGTTTCGTGGGCTCAGTGAGATTAACGGCGGGCCCTGGGCCGCGGCGGCCGAGATTCGGATTCGCGGGGGCTCGACCCTTCCGCAACTTGCGCCGTTCGCCACGATCGAGTTACCGACGCTCGACATCGACGTTGCGTCCGGCGCGAGCGTCGAGTTCGCGGGGACCGGTGTCGATCCGGACGGTGACCTCCCGCTCACCTTCGCTTGGAGCTTTCCCACCTGTGCGTCCCCGTCCAGCTCGACGCTCGAGGATCCAGGTCTGGTGGTTTTCAATTGCGCTTCCGGCAGCTACGAGGTGACGTTCGAGGTCTGTGACGCGGAAGGCCTTTGCGCATCGGATGCCCGGGACGTCACCATTGGCGGTACCGGATGCTCGGCGTTGCCGCGCTCCGGTTGGTCGGTGTTGTTCGCCGACAGCCAAGAGACCAGCGGTGAGAATGGCCTGGCGATCCACGCGATCGACGGCAATCCTTCGACGAAGTGGACCACGCGCTGGACCCCTTCGAGTCCGGGTCACCCTCACGAGATCTGGATCGACACGGGGGTGGTCAGGACGCTTTGCGGGTTCACCTATCTTCCGCGACAGGATGGGGGCATCAACGGAACGATCCGGGGCTACGAGTTCGCGGTCAGCTCGAACGCTCTGACTTGGACGACCGTTTCGATCGGAGAGCTGTTCGCGACCGCGGCGAACCTCACGGAGCGCGCGGTCAACTTCACGCCGATATCGGGTCGGTTCGTTCGGCTGCGGTCGCTCAGCGAGGTCCAGGGCGGACCCTGGGCCAGTGCCGCCGAGATCGGGCTACGCGTGACGGGGGGTCCGCCGCAATCGCAACCCCCGGTCGCTTCGATCACGAGCCCGGCAGCCGACGTTTCGATCGAGCCGGGAGCGAGCGTCAGTTTCGCCGGTAGCGGTTCGGATCCTGACAGCCAACTCCCGTTGACCTACTCGTGGACCTTCCCGGCCTGCGCGACCCCGGCGAGCGCGAGCGTCGCCAACCCGGGTCCGGTGGTGTTCGGTTGTGCTTCGGGGCAATACCCGGTGACGTTCGCGGTCTGTGATACCGCAGGTCTGTGCGCCTCGGCCCAACGCACGGTCACCGTCCTCGCTGCGGGTTGCGACACGCTGGCCCGCGCGGGATGGACCGTGACCTTCGTCGACAGCCAGGAAACCTCCGGCGAGAATGGCGCGGGTGTCAATGCGATCGACGGCAGCTCGGCCACGATCTGGCACACCCGCTGGAGCGGATCCAACCCTCCGGTGCATCCGCACGAGATCCGGATCGACACCGGCGCGCCGCGGACCCTGTGCGGTTTTACCTACTTGCCGCGGCAGGACGGCGGGACCAACGGAACGATCAAGAACTACGAGTTCGCGGTCAGCCAAAACGGCTCGGATTGGACCACGGTCTCGAGCGGAGTCCTGGTCGGCACCTCGTCGGACAAGTCCCCTCGATCGGTGGAGTTCAGCGCGACCGCGGCGCGGCACGTGCGGCTGCGCGCGCTGAGCGCCGCGAACGGGGGGCCGTACGCCTCGGCCGCGGAGCTCGGGCTAAAGGCCACCGCGTCTCCGCCGCCGATTGCCCCGATCGTGTCGATCCAGCAGCCGGGCAACGATCCGTCGATCTCTCCCGGGGAGGCGGTGACCTTCGCTTCGACCGCGACCGATCCGGACGGACCGGCGCCGCTCGCGTACGACTGGAGCTTTCCGGCGTGTGCGACGCCGGCCAACTCGGCGCTCGAAGATCCCGGGGCAGTGGCTTTCAACTGCTTGCCGGGGACCTATCCGGTCACGCTCGATGTTTGCGACGCGGCGGGACATTGTTCGACGGCCGGCCGGATTGTGACCGTGCTCGGCCCGCCGTGCGAGCCACTGTCGCGCGCGGGTTGGAGCGTGGCGTTCGTCGACAGCCAGGAGACGACCCAGGAGAGTGGGGCCGCGATCCACGCGATCGACGGCAACCCGCTCACCGTCTGGCACACCCGCTGGAGCGGGTCGAATCCTCCCAATCATCCGCACGAGATCCGGCTCGACACCGGCGCGATACGCACGTTCTGTGGTTTCACCTATCTTCCGCGGCAGGACGGCGGATTCAACGGGACGATCCGGGACTACGAGTTCGCGGTGAGCACGGATGGGTCGACTTGGACGCCTGTGGTCAGCGGGACGTTGTTCGCCACCGCGTCCAACTTGACCGAGCGGTCGGTCGAGTTCCCGGCGACGACGGGTCGTTTCCTGCGCTTGCGGACGTTGAGCGCGGTCAACGACGGCCGATGGGCGACGGCAGCGGAGATTGGTGCGCGCGCGATGGCGGTCCCTGTCGGACCGCTGCCCCCGGTGGCCTCGATCGACCTTCCGGCGAGTGAGATCAGCGTCGCTTCCGGAGCGGTCGTCGCTTTTGCGGGGAGCGGGTCCGATCCTGACGGGGAACTGCCGTTGAGCTACGCCTGGACGTTCCCCGCATGTGCGGTCCCGGTGTCGTCGGTTGCCGAGGACCCCGGTCCGGTCTCCTTCGATTGTGCCCCCGGCAGCTACGAGGTGAGCTTTGCGGTTTGCGACGCGGGAGGCCGTTGCGCGACCGACGAGCGGACGATCCAAGTCCTCGGCGCCTGTACCGTGCAGCCGCAGACCGGCTGGTCCCTGGTTTCGGTGAGCAGCCAGGAAACGATTGGAGAGAACTCACCGGCCGCTCAGGCGTTCGACGGGAATCCGGCCACGTTCTGGCACTCGCGATGGAGTGGCTCGAATCCGCCAGCTCATCCGCACGAAATTCGAATCGACACCGGCGCTCTGCGAACGCTCTGCGGGTTCCACTATTTGCCGCGCCAAGACGGCGGGACGAACGGCACGATCAAGGACTATGAATTCGCGGTCAGCACAGATGGCACGACGTGGACCACTGTGGCTAGTGGCGTCCTGATCCAGAGCCCAACGGCGTCGAGCGAGCGAATCGTCGAGTTTGCGCCACGAGCGGGACGCTATCTGCGCCTTCGCGCGCTCAGCGAAGTCCGCGGGAATCGTTGGGCTTCCGCGGCGGAGATTCGAGTCCGCGCGCAGTAGCCGGCTCCGCAATTCGCCCCGATCCACGCAGACCCCCACCGGGTGTCAGCGGTGTTGATGCCGCACGGCAAGATTACGTACCCTCGCGGCAACTATTTCCGTCTGGTAATCTGACGAGCCTTGATGTTGTCCACCGCGCCGGGGAGGGTACGGGCGTGACAACGCCAAGATCCCGTAATTGAGTCGCTTTTGGCTTTCCTGCCCCGGCGCGGACCTTCGTCCATCGAGTGGCATCCAACTTGCCCTAACACGCAAGGGATCGAGGGAAACCACATGCGCCGTTCGTCGAGTTTTCAACGCGTCCTTCTGACCACGCTCGCCTTTTTCGCGAGCGGACCTTTGATCGCCGGGTCGGTCCATCTCCGATGGGATCCCGTCACCGGCGCGGCCGGGTATCGCGTGTATTACGGAACGAGCACTCACCAATATGGGGGCTCGCAAAACGCAGGAAGTACGGTCGTTTTTGAGGTCGACGGTCTCAGCGATTGCCGCGAACACTTCCTCGCGGTCAAAGCCTATAACAGTGCAGGGGACTCGCCGTCGTATTCGAACGAGGTCCGCGGGTGGCCGCGTCCCGAGGTGGACTCGCAGGTGCTCCCCGGCCTGATCCAAGGTGCGCGGATGACCCTGTCGATCACCGGCAAGAACTTTCAGCCAGGCGCCGAGCTGGTGATCGACACATCGCGACTTCCGCTTTCCGCGAGCGGCGAACCGCTGGTCCGGATCACGTCCGCTTCGGTGATTTCATGCCACGAAATAGAGGCACTCGTCGAAGTCGAGCCGACCGCTCGTGGTTTTCGGGCGATGGAGATCGGAGAGTTCGCTCTCGGCTTCGAGGTCTTCAACCCGGACAGCGTCTACGGGTCCGGCCCGGTGGAACTGGTCGTCGAGCTCGACCCGGAGCGACTGGATGTCAACCGATCCGACGACGCGACTCGCGATCGGGTCGACGGCAAGGATCTGGTCTGGCTCGCGTATGCGCACGGCGCGGTGGAAGGCGATCACCGATTCAACGCCGATGCCGATCTGAACGGTGATGGGCTCGTCGACGGCGAGGACTTGGCTTACCTCGCGGTCGGATTCGGTCTGTGTTGGAACGGCACCGGCTGGAGCCGGGAGGCCTGTCGATGATCGCATCCGGGTTGAAGTCGTGGGGCATCCTCGTGGCTGCGAGCGTGGTGTTCGCCATGGTCACGGCCTGCGATGGCGGCGTCACCGACCCGCTCGACCTGGATTCGGATGGCGGCGGCGGATCAACGCTCCTGAGCGCGCGATTCGTTCCGGAGGTCGACTCGCCGACATCGGGATCGGTGACGATGATCGAAAGCTCGTCCAGCGGGGGTGAGGTAACGATTGCCGTCGTCGTAACGGATGTCGACAATTTCTTCGGCGCGGATTTGACCCTCGTTTTCGACCCGGCGCGGGTCGAATTCCGAACTGCGACGCCCGGTACCGCGCTCGGTTCGCCGGCGACTGGTCCGGCGCTGCTGGTCAATTCGGACGAGCCGGGATCGCTAGTGATTGCGGCCTCGCGCAGTGCTGCTGTCGGCACCTTAGACATCGCGGGGACCCTGGCGCTGGTCCACGTGACTTTTCGTCCGCTCGCCGTGGGGGATTCCGGAATCGATTTCGATGCCGACGCAACTCCAAGTTTGCTCGGCGGCCCGTCGATCCCCATCGCGCTCATCGGAATCGGTCCTTGGTCGGGCGGGACGATTCAGGCCTTCTGACCCGCCTTACCGGCCTCGCGCCTGATGCCCCGCTCGGATCGGTCCTTCCTTGCTTGCCCTTGGGCCGGAACCTAGATTCCACCAGCAATTCGGGCACGAGCAGGAGATCCCCTTCCCTTGCGGTCGGAAGAGCGCATACCGTCGACGACTGTCGCCAGACCCGGATGGGCGGCGGCTTCGGACACCGCCGCGACACCCGTCGCCGAGGACCACTTTTTGCGCGGTCTGATCGACGGGATGCGCTGCGGGGTCGTGACGCTCGATCTCGACGGTCGTTTGCGAATGGCGAACGAGCATGCCACCCGGATTCTGGGTCTGTCCCACACGCCGGAGCCTGGAGAAGCGATCGAGAGCGCGCTGGCCCCGCACGGGGATCTGATTCGAGTCTTGCGCGACTCGTTCGGGATGGCCCATCCGCCTAATCGAGCCGAACTCGCGCTCGATTGCCCAAGAGGCGGTCAGCGGACGATCGGTTTCACGATCTCCATGGTGCGCGACGGTGCCGGAGTGATTTGCGGCGCTGCCGCCTTTTTCAAGGACCTGACCCAGATCGAACAACGCGAGGAACAGGAGCGGCTACGCGATCGACTCGCCGCGCTGGGCGAGATGGCGGCCAGTATGGCCCACGAGATCCGGAATCCGCTCGCTGCGATCGACGTCACCTGTTCGCTGATCCGGCGTCGGCTCCCCGCCGACGACGGAACTAGAGAGCTCTTGGATAAAATCACGGTCGAGGTGCGACGGCTCAGCCGAACTGTCGATTCCAGCCTCGAGTTCGTGCGGCCCGTGCGCCCGACGCTGACGATCGCTCACCTTTCGCCGGTGATCGACGAGGCGATCGCGCTCGCCGCCGAACGCGCCGCTCGACCCGGTGTGCGGATCGATCGGCAATCGCTCCGCGCCGAGGAAGCGTTCCTGATGGACCGGACGCTACTTCGCGAGGTCATCACGAATCTCGTCCTGAACGCGATCGAGGCCGTCCAATCGGACGGATGCGTCTCGATATCGACCGAGGTGACCGAAGCGCTCCGCGAGCCGATCCTGCCCGAGGCCCAAACGGTCGCACGATCGTTCGATCCCTGGCAAGAGTTCGATCGCTACGCGGTGATCCGCGTGCGGGACAACGGGCCCGGGATCGGGGATCAGGCTCTGTCCCGGCTCTTCCAACCGTTCTGCACCACCAAGAAGAACGGCTCGGGGGTCGGACTTTCAACCGCCAAAAAGATCATCGACAGTCACCGCGGATCGATCGACGTGAACACGGCTCCCGACGGGGGGGCCTGTTTCACCGTTCGACTACCGATGGTGCTGAAGCATGGGGAGGTCTGAGCGTAATGAAGAAGATTCTCGTCGTCGAAGACGAGTCCACCCTTCGCGAGGGGATCGTCACCGCGTTCGAAGACCGTGGCTGGCAGGTCACGGCGGCGGCGGATGGCCGAGAGGCGATCCAGCGGCTTGAGAGTGAAGTGTTCGATGTCGTCGTGACCGACTACAAGATGCCCGATGGCGGGGGCCTCGATATTCTGGCGCACTGCAAGTCGACCAACGAAGAGACCGTGGTCCTGATGATGACCGCGTACGGAACGGTCGAGAGCGCGGTCGCGGCCATGAAGGCGGGCGCCTACGACTACATCCTCAAGCCGTTCGTGCTCGAAGAGCTCGAGCTCAAGGTGGATCGGGCGCTCGAACATCGGCGGCTGGAGACCCGGGTCCAGGTTCATGATCGCGCGACGACCCGCACGCAGTTCGACAGTATCGTCGGTGAGAGCGCACAGATGAAAGCTGTCTTCCGGACGATCGAGAAGGTGGCCCGTTCGAATGCGACGGTGCTGGTCCTCGGCGAGACCGGAGTCGGCAAGGAATTGGTCGCCGAAGCACTTCACGTGAACTCGAGCCGCGCGAGCCTGTCGTTCGTCAAGATGAACTGCGCGGCTCTGCACGAGAATCTGCTCGAGTCCGAGTTGTTCGGACATGAGCGGGGCGCCTACACCGGGGCCGACCGTCGACGGACCGGGCGATTCGAACTGGCCAACGGAGGCACGCTGTTCCTGGACGAGATCGGCAACATGAGCCTGTCGACACAGGCCAAGGTGCTCCGAGTGCTCCAAGAGCGCGAGTTCGAGCGACTCGGCGGGACGGCGACGATCAAGGTCGACGTCCGGCTGATCGCCGCCACGAACCTCGATCTCGAGGAGGCGATTCGCAAGGGCGAGTTTCGCGAAGACCTCTACTACCGCCTAAACGTGGTGACGATCCAGGTCCCGCCGCTGCGCGAGCGCCGCGAGGACATCCTCCCGCTGGCCCGACATTTCATCGATCAGGCGGCGGTCGACTTGAAAAGGGATATTCGCGGCATCGATCCGGGAGCCGTGCGGCTCATGCAGCGACACCACTGGCCTGGCAATGTCCGCGAGTTAAAAAACGCCATGGAACGGGCGGTGCTGCTCTGCGACAACTCATTCGTGCGCCAGGAGGACCTGCACCTGACCGGGAACGGAGCGGTAGACGGCGAGGCCGCGGCGGTTCAGCTCCGGCTCCCGCCCAACGGGATCGACCTCGACGAGCTGGAAAAGCAGGCGATCCTCGAAGCCCTGCGGATCCACGGCTGGGTCCAGAAGGATGCAGCGAAGTTCCTCGGGATCTCCTCCAGGGTGATGAACTACAAGGTCTCGAAGTACGAGATCAAGAGCCCGCGCTGGAGCAAAAACAAGCTCGTTAGTTGACGCGGCAGCTCCTCCCGGCCGGACCGCGATCCCGCCGCGGGCGCCCCGGCCAGACCCGGTGTTAGGCTTCGCGCGCCCAAGTCGCCGGCCCTCGGCGCGGGCGCGAGCGCCGCTCGCCGGAGGCAGCGAGATGACCCAGCGCGTCGACTGGCACACCTATTTCATGAACATCGCCCGCCAGGTGGCGACCCGATCGACCTGCGACCGCAAGCATGTCGGCGCCGTCATCGTCCGGGAAAAGACGATTCTCTCGACTGGGTATAACGGGTCGATTCGGGGTCGCCCGCACTGCGACGACATCGGTCACACGATGGAAGGCGGGCACTGTGTCGCGACGGTTCACGCGGAGGCCAACGCGATCATCCAGGCGGCTACGAACGGAGTCCGGATCGAAGGGGCCGAGATCTACACGACGGCGTCGCCGTGCTGGAACTGCTTCAAGCTCATCGCCAACGCCGGGCTGAGAACAATTTACTATGGAGAGTTCTACCGGGACGAGCGGAGCCTGGAAGTCGCCCGACCGCTCGGCATCGCCCTGATCGATCTGAGCGCGTCGGCTGACTGACCGCCGGAGCGTCGGCACAACGCTCCGGCTCGGAACCCCCA
>JANNRU010000531.1:0-6313 GCA_031401755.1 Acidobacteriota bacterium
GCAAGGGAACGCGATTCTCGCCAACTCGATTCACGATAACCGATCGCTGGGCATCGACCTCAACGCCAACGGCGTCACGCTCAACGACGACGACGATACCGACTCCGGACCGAACGATCAGCAGAACTTCCCGGAATTGACATCCGTGGTTGCGGGCGGGGGAGCGACGGTCGTCTCCGGCACGCTGAAGAGCACGCCGTCGACAGCGTTCCGCGTCGAGTTCTTCTCGAGCCCGATCGCCGATCCGAGCGGATACGGCGAGGGTCGGTCGTTCCTCGGTTCGGCCACGGTGACGACGAATCCTGCCGGGGACGCGCCGTTTACGGCGACGCTTTCCGGCGTAGTGGCGCCCGGGTCGGTCGTCACTTCGACGGCGACGTCGCCGGGATCCGACACCTCGGAATTCAGTGCCGGGCGGGCGCCGGCGCTCAGCGTGGACTTGTCGCTCGCGAAGTCCGTCGATGACGCGACCTCGGAGATCGGGCAGAACGTCGTCTTCAAGCTCGTCCTGACCAATGCAACGGGTTCCGGAGATGCGACGGGAATCGTGGTCCGCGATCTCCTGCCCGCGGGATGCGTCTACGTCGCGGACGACGCCGCCGCCTCGGGAACGAGCTATGTACCGGCGACCGGTGACTGGACCGTCGGCGATCTCGCGGCGGGCGCGTCCAAAACGCTGCAGATCACGGCCACGGTGAACCCCGCGGGACCCTACGTAAATGCGGCCGAGGTCGTCACGGCCGCCCCGGTGGACATCGACTCGGTGCCGGCGGACGGCACCGGCGACGACTGGGCTTCGATCGGATTCTCGCCCGCGCCGTCGATCGATCTCGAGCTAACCAAGATCGTCGATCCGTCCGATCCGGCGGTCGGCAGCGAGGTCGTGTTTAGCATCAAAGTCACGAACGCCGCGGGCTTTTCCGACGCGACCGATGTTTCCGTGACCGATCTCCTGCCGCAAGGCTTTGTCTATGTCAGCGACGACGCGACGGCGACCGGAACCACCTACGATCCGCCCACCGGCGTCTGGACCGTGGGCAGCCTGCCCTCCGGGATCACGAAAACCCTGGACGTGATCGTTCGGGTCAACGCCGCGGGACCGTATCTCAACGTCGCCGAGGTCACGGCGGCCGGCGAGACCGACATCGATTCGGTTCCCGGAGACGGCGCCGGCGACGACTGGTCGTCCGCGGCCATCACACCGCGTGGGGTCGTCGACCTCAGTCTCGACAAGACCGTCGACAACACGGCACCCGCCGTCGGTACCCACGTCGTGTTCAAGCTCACGCTGGCCAACGCCTCCGGCTGGAGTGACGCGACGGGAGTGCAGGTCACCGATCGGCTACCGGCGGGATACACCTTCCTCCAGGACGACTCCGCCGACTCGGGGACCGTCTACGATCCGGTCACCGGACAGTGGATGGTCGGCGCTCTCGCGGCGGGCAGCTCGAAATCGCTGTCGATCGAGGTTCGGGTCGGGCCGGTGGGGCCATGGCTCAACGAAGCCGAGGTGACGGCGGCAAACGAGACCGACCGCGACTCGAGTCCGAGCGACGGTACGGGCGATGACTGGTCCTCGATCTCGACGGCGCCGGGAGCCGTGATCGATCTCTCGCTGACCAAGACCGTCGACGCAACGCTGGTCCAGGCCGGCCACAACGTCGTCTTCACGATCGGCGTGGCCAATGCGGCTGGCGGAAGCGCCGCGACCGGCGTCGCGGTCGTCGATCGGTTGCCGTCGGGATTGACCTACGTCGGCGATGATGCCGACGACTCGGGGACGATCTTCGATCCGGCGTCGGGAATCTGGTCGGTCGGAACGGTGCCGGCCGGCGCTGTCGTGAGGCTCGCGCTCACCGCGCGTGTCGAGCGCGGCGGCGACTGGACGAACGTCGCCGAGATCGTCGCGGCCGCCGAGCGCGACACCGATTCGACTCCGGCCAACGGTGGCGCCGCAGGCGAGGACGATGTGGCCAGCGTGGCGGTCACGCCCACCGGCTCCGACGCGCGCCTCGAGATCCCGCCGACGAGTTACCCGGGCGAGCTGTTGACGCTGACGCTCGAGGACGCGGACGCCGATGCCGACCCCGGCGTGGCCGAGACCGTCACGGTCGAGGTGGCGAACGACGCCACCGGCGAGAGCGTGACCGTCACGCTCGTCGAATCCGGGCCCGCGACCGGGGTCTTCAGCGGTGCGCTGCCGACCGACTATCGCGACGCCGCGGTCATCACGGGCGACGGGCGCCTTGCGACCCGGGCTGGCGATGCCTTGACCGCGCGTTACGTCGACGCGCTGACCTCGACCGGCGCGAGCGCGACCGTGATCGACACGGGGATCGTGACCGGCGGCACCAACGGGCGCCTGACGCTCCCCGAAACCCTCGCGCCCGGCGAGAGCTTCGTCGTCACGCTCGGCGACGCCGACCAGAACGCCGATCCGGGCGTCGTCGAGACGGTCGTCGTCGTCGTGCGCAACGAGACCACAGGCGAGACCGAAACGATCATACTGACCGAGACCGGGCCGAACACCGGGATCTTTGCGGCGACGCTCGAGACGAGCTACGGGACGAGCGCGGGCCCGGCGGGCGACGGATCCCTGGTCGTCCAGTCTGGCGACACGCTCGCGGCGACCTACGACGATGCGCGCACCTCGACCGGCGGGACGGCGATCGTCCAGGCGACGGCCAGCGTCACCGCGACCGGGGTCGTCCTTCGCAAATCGGTGTCGGAGTCCGAAGTCCACGTCGGCGACGCCGTGGTCTACACGATCACTGTGTTCAACTCGCTGTCGATTCCGATGCCCGCCGTGAGCGTCGCCGACACGCTGCCACCCGGCTTCAAGCTCGTCGAAGAGTCGGCGCGACTGATCCGCGAGGCTGCCGAGCCGACGCCGATCGCTGCCGCAGGTAATCGGCCGGTGAGTTTTGGCCCGTTCGACCTCGCCGTGGGCGAGACCGTGACGCTGCGCTACCTCCTGCGCGTCGGGGTCGGCGTCGGCCGCGGCGAGCACGAGAACCGCGCGACCCCGTTCCAGAGCGCGATCAACGTCGGCAACACGGCCACGGCTGAAGTGCGGGTCGTCGCCGACCCGCTGTTCGACGAGGGCACGATCCTGGGCAAGGTCTTTCAGGACAAGGATGCCGACGACTGGCAAGACGAGAGTGAAGACGGCGTGGCCGGCGCGATCGTCGTGCTCGACGACGGCACGTACGTCCTGACCGATTCGAGCGGCCGCTTCCACTTCCCGGCGGTTGAGCCGGGGTACCGGATGCTCAAGCTGCGCCGGGACAGCCTGCCCCCCGGATCGAGTGTGGTCGGTGAGGAGAGCCGGATCGTGCGCCTGACGCCGGGGCTGCCGGCGCGCGCCGACTTCGGCGTGAGTCTCGCCGCTGACGAGCGGTCGATCGGCAGCGACTCGGCCCCGGGCATGCGCCTGGCAGGCGCGGTCGAATACGGACCGATCGACATCCGCGGCAAGGCCGAGGACCTGACGCTCCTGGTCAACGATGCGACGGTCGCGCTGCCCGCGGTCGCGGCGCAACTCTCCGACCGCGGCGCGAACGACATCGTGCGCCTGGTCGGCAGCACGCTCGAGCAACCGGTGGTCTTTGAGACCCGCGCCGACGCCAACGAGCGCGTGACGCGCTGGACGCTCGCGATTTTCGAGCCTTCCGGACGCCCGATCCGCGAGTTGTCGGGAGACGGACCCGTCCCGCCGCAAGTGACCTGGGACGCGCGCGCGTCCGACGGAACACCCGTTGAGCCAGGGCTGGCCTACCACTACCGCCTCGCGGTGGCCTATCCCGACGGATCGCGCTCGACGAGCGAGCGCCGGGTCTTCGGCGTCGAGCGCCGGACCGTGATCTCGCTCCAACTCACCGGCGAGGCCTTCGAAACCAGCAAGGCCGAGCTGAGCGCCCCCGCACGCCTGGCGCTCGATCGCGCGGCCGAAGTCCTCTCGCAATTTCCCGAGGAGCAGATCGTCATCGAAGGACACACCGACTCGGTCGGCACGAGCGAGTCCAATCTCGACCTGTCGCGGCGGCGCGCGGAATCAGCGCGAGACTACCTCGCCGCCTCGCGCGGCGTGCATCCGGACCGGTTGGTGGTCCGCTGGTTCGGCGAGGAGCGACCGATCGCGTCAAACGGTCTGGACGAGGGTCGCGCGATGAACCGTCGCGTCGCGATCCAGGGCGAGCTGCCCGAAGTCGAAAGCACCGCAGTCACTGAGAGCTTCCGCGCCGAGCCGTCCGTGAAGGTCAACGGCGCGCCGCTCGATCTCGGGCCCCACGGACGCTTCGCCGCCGTAGTCCCATCCGAGGCGGCGCGGCAGTTCGAGGTGGCGCTGGCGAACTCCACCGGGCGCGAGGTCACGACCGTCGTCAGGATCCCCGAGGTCGAACTGCGTGTTCCGTCGGGCAACGACCTGTTGCTGCCCGATCGCGAGGAGGGCGCGTGCCGCCTGCTCGGCCCCGACTCCGGCGGCATCGTCTGCACCGTGCGCGGCCGCACGGGCCCGGACACGGTGGTCGACCTCGACGGTCGGCGCATGGCCGTCGGGGCCGACGGCAGCTTTGACGCCGATCTCACGCTGCGCACCGGCCGCAACACCTTTGGCGTGCTCGTGCGCAACGGCGCGGGGTACTCGCACACCGCGAGCCTGTTCATCGACGTCACCGACCGCGACGGCGAGGGACGGCCGTTACTGTCCGCCGAGGCGATCCCGAGCTTGAGCGTTCAGTTACCGCCGGACGGCACGCGTCTTCCCGAGCGGACGCTGCGCGTCGAAGGTCGGACGACTTCCGGAAACAACGTGACCGTCAACGGGCTGCCGCTGGAAGTCCGGGCCGACGGCAAGTTCAGCGGCGCGGTCGACTTGCCGTTCGGAACGAGTACGGTCACCGTCGAGGTTCGCGACGGTCAGGGGCATGTCGGACGGATCGAGTCGACCTACGAGGTGCCGAAAACGCGCCTGTTCCTGATGGCCTTCGCCGATGGTGAGATCGGCCACAGAAGTGGCGACGGTTTGATCGAGGCCGCGGGGTTGGACGACACGAGCGACTTCTACACCGAGGGCCGCGTGGCGCTCTACCTCAAGGGCGTCGTCTCCGGGAAGTACCTGATCACGGCGGCGTTCGACAGCGGGCGCGAGAAGCTCGGCGAGCTATTCAGCGACCTCGACGGCGAAGCGACCTCGCGCCTATTGACCCACCTCGATCCTGATCGCTACTACCCGGTCTACGGCGACGGGAGCACGCTGGTCTACGACGTCGAGACCCAAGGCAAGTTTTACCTCGCCCTCGACAGCGACACGATGAACGGCGTCGTCGGCAACTACCCGATTGCGCTAACCGACACGGAGCTGTCGGCCTACCAGCGCACGCTCTACGGTGCGCGCTTCGTCTATCGTTCGCTCTCGCGCACACCCTACGGCGACCCGGATACCGCGGTCGTGGTCTTCGGCGCCGAGGTACGCCAGACGCACGTCCGCGACCAGCTCCGCGCGACCGGCGGATCGCTCTACTACCTGAGCCAGCGACGGTTGATCGAGGGCAGTGAACAGGTCACGTTGCAGGTCCGCGACAAGCTCACCGGGCTCGTCCAGAGCGAGCAACGCCTGCAACAGAATGTCGATTACACGATCAAGTACGAAGAGGGACGCCTGGTCTTCAATCGACCGATCTCGAGCGCCTTCGCCGGAGGGTCGCTGATCGATCCGGCGATTCTCTCCGGCCAGCCGGTCTACATTCAGGTCGACTACGAAGCGGTCGTCGATTCCCTGGACAAGACCGCCACCGGCGTCCGCGCGCGCCGGCAGATCGGCGATCACGTTTCGGTCGGCGGCACCGTGGTCCGTGACGAGTTGCAGTCGGGTTCCTACGAGATGGAGGGAGTCGACACCGAGGTCAAGCTCGGCCAGGCGACGAAGCTCAGCTTGGAGTACGCGCAGACGAGCGGCAGCGACGCGCAGACCTTCGTCAGCGAGGACGGCGGCGTGACTTTCAACACGGTCGCGACGAGTGCGCTGGACGACGGTTCGGCGTGGAAGGTCGCGGCCGAGATCGACCTCGGCGAGTGGTTCGGGGATCCCGGCCGTTGGCGCGTGCGGACCTACTTCAAGGATCTCGATCCAGGGTTCCGCTCCAGCGGCAATCTGGACGAGCGCGGGACGCAGAAGATCGGAGTTGCGGCCGATCTCTCGTTGACCGACACGGACACGCTGCGCCTGCGCCACGATCGTGAGGATCGCGACGTGGCCGCGGGCGCCGCGCTCGACTCAAACACGACCTCGGCACAGTGGGAACGGCGGGAG
>JANNRU010000532.1:0-6619 GCA_031401755.1 Acidobacteriota bacterium
TGGCCGAGACGCTCCGCCGCTTCAACGCCTATTCGAACAACGACATCGAGCGCCTAGCGGCGACGATCGGCGAGCCGGGTGCGCTCGCTGCCGACCTGGTTTTGCGCTGGAATGCAAACGAGCGGGACGTAAACTTCGCCACGTTGTCCGGGCTCGGTGTGAATCGCCTCACCCCGCGTCTGGTGGTTCGCCTGGTCCGCGAGTTGATCCACGTTTGCGATCGGCTCGGGGTGGCGATCGAGGATCTGTTACCCGTCGCGGGCTGCGGGCGGAGCACGCTCAGCGGACTTCCCGGCCTCGGTCGCGGCGCCGCGCGGGCCCTGGTGGCCAAGACCGGGACTTTGACCCAGACCGACGGCGGGGTTTCGGTGCTCGCCGGTGTCGCACGGACGCGCGGCGGCTCCCGGCTGTTCTGCGTCGCCGCACCGGGATCCGGGCGCTCGATCTCGGCCGCGCGGGATGCGGAGAGCCGATTCGTACTCGACCTGTTGGCGCGAGAGGGCGGCCCCGATGAGGCGGCTTGTCCCGCGATGCCCGGGCTGTCTGACGCGGATGCGGCGGTCTTCGCCGCGGAGCGTGACACCGCGTGCTCGATTCCCGCGTCCGGCGCTGCCGCCGGGGCGACGGCGCCGACGGCCGCCATGTCCCACTGAGTCCCGTTCGCCACCGGATTGCCCGGCGCTTTGCGGAAGTCTCCAGAGGGCCGTTGCACGCCGACGTACTGATCATCGGCGCGGGAGTGTCGGGGTTGAGCTGTGCGGCCGCGCTCGCTGCGCGAGGGCGACAGCCGATCGTGCTCGAACGCGCGATGGGCGTCGGTGGCCGCTGCGCGACACGCAGGCTGGACGGGCAGCCCGTCGACCACGGCGTGACGTTCTTGCACGGGAGCGATGCGAAGTTCGTTGCCGCACTGCGTGCGGTGGATGCGCGCGTCGTCGACGGGTGGCCGCAGCGGGTCGTCGGGTCGGGCACGCCGTGCCAGCCCCGAGCCTTCGCCGATGATGAGACCCGTCTGGCCTTCGCCGAGGGTGTCAGCGCGTTTCCAAAACACCTTGCGCAAGGTCTCGATGTACGTTGCAACCGACGAGTCGACGCGATCGAGTGCGGCGCTCGGTCGATCGAAGTCCGGACCGAGAACGGCGAGCGATTCCAGACCACGGACCTGGTGCTCGCGCTCGCCATCGAGCAAGCTCGCAAACTGCTCGCGCGCGTCGAGGTCGCCGGTCGCGCACTCTTGCCCGTGCAGGCGCTGCTCGACATGGTCGGATCGCGGCCGTGCTTGTCGATGATCGCGACCTACGGGACCCGCCCGGCTCCGGTCACCGACCTCTGGCTGCCGGAGGACTCGCCCTCCCTGCAACTCGTCGCCCACGATTCGGCGAAGCGAGTCGATCCCGCACGGCTCGTGCTCGTGTTGCAAGCGCACGCGAAGTGGTCGACGGAGAACCTGACACGTCCTACCGCAGAATGGTCCCGCGAACTGCTGGAGGAAAGCCGGCGCGTGATCGGGCCGTGGGCCGGTCAGCCCGACTCAACCCATCCTCATACATGGCGATACGCCAGGGTCGATCGTGGGTGCGAGTTCTCGTCCCCCCTGATAACCTCCCTGGCGAACGGATCACGGATCAGTCACACCGGGGAATTGTTCGCCCCCCAAGGTGGCGTGGAAGCGGCATTCGGCGCCGGCCGGGCTCTGGCCCGTCGATTGGTGCAGGAGGCACACTCGTGAACGAACCGCCGGCGCATCTGGATGAACTGGTCAAGAGAGATCGCGATCACGACTGCGAGGGCTTTGGTGCGCAGCGAGTCTGCGTCAAGGTCGTTGGCGTCGCCGACCTCCCCACGCGATTCGGGAACTTCCGGGTTGTCGCGTTCTGGAACAACCGCGACTCCAAAGAGCACATCGCCATCGTCCGCGGAGAGGTCCTCGGCATCGAGGATGTTCCGACCCGCGTGCACTCGGAGTGCCTGACCGGAGACGCTTTGGGCTCACTGCGTTGCGACTGCCGCGATCAACTAGAGGCGTCGCTGTCGCGCATCGGCGACCTGAACTGCGGGCTCGTGCTCTACCTGCGCCAAGAGGGGCGGGGCATCGGGCTGATCAACAAAATTCGCGCCTACGCCTTGCAGGACCAAGGACTGGACACGGTCGAAGCGAATCTGGCATTGGGCTTCCGCGACGACGAACGCGACTACTCGATCGCGGCGCACATGATCGAGAGCCTGACCCTGCGATCGATCCGACTGATGACCAACAATCCGGCGAAAATCGACCAGCTTCGGGCGCATGGCATTCCGGTCAACGGCCGGATCCCCCACGTGATGCCGGCAAATAGCTACAACCGCTCGTATCTGGAGACAAAAGCCAGCCGTTCCGGACACTGGATGGACGTCTCGGGCCGCGTGCCGATGCAGGAGCAGGGTGATCCGCCGCTGTTGGACGAGCCTTCCGGCGCCGGAGCCTCCTGACGCTCTCGGTCAGCGGGTGTTCGGAGCGCCGGGAAAGTAACGCTCGATCGTCGCCGTGCTCGGCGGCCGCGTCAACAGTGACACGAACCAGACAAGTAACGCGGAAACGATCACCATCGGCATCACGGGCAGCAAGCCCCAGACCGTCACGTTGCCGGCCGTTCGCTCCAGGAAGCCCCCGAGCACCGGGAAGATCGGTACCGGCGGTTTGCCGGGTCCGGGTGCGATTCCGGCGGTCGCCGAGTGCAAATACCAGACGGCGAGCATCGATAGCGCGACCCAGACCACCGCAGCGAGCGCCCCCCACTTCGTGCTGCGCCGCCAGAACAACGCCGCGACCATGATCGGGGCGAGTGCGGCGAATCCGGAAAATGCGAAGCGGATGGCGAGCTCGAAGATTCCGACCGAGTCTTGCAGACGAATCGCGACCAGGTAGGCAAAGAGGGTCACGCCGACGACGAAGAGTCTCCCGGTCCAGATCTGGGCCCGATCCCCGAAGCGTTTTTTGCCGCCGTAGTGAGCGAAGATGTCCTCGGTAAACATCGTTCCGAGAGCGAGGATCTGGCTGTCCGAGGCCATGACGCAGGCCATGATCGCAGCCCCGAGGATACCGGCGACCCACACGTCGGTGTGGGCGGTGAGCATGCGCAGGATCACGTCGTCCGATTCTCCGGGGGCCAATCCCGGAAAGCGATCGGCGGCGACGACCCCGAGATAGACGCTCGGCAGCCAGATCAGCAGAATGCAGATCGGATAGAAGATCACCGTGCGTTTGAAAGCGACCACGCGTTTAGCGGTCAGGCACATGATCGAGATGTGCGGAAACATGATCGCCGACAGCGGAATGAAGAAGTAGCTAAGGAATTCGGCGGGCGGGATGCGCTCGCGAGAGAGCAGACCCGCGGTCTTCGGGTTCGCCGCCAGACGCTCCATCACGTCACCGAATCCGCCCAGGCTGCGTCCGATCAGCACGAAGGCCAGCGCTCCGAACGAGAGGAACATCAGGGTCTGGAAGGTATTGACCCAGGCGGTCCCGCGCATGCCGCCGAAGAAAACGTAACTCATCACGACCAGCGCGACGATCGCGCCACCGACCTCGTACGGGATCCAGTGGGCCGGTTCCATCACTGTCACGCCGTTGCGCAGTGTTTCGACGAGAGTGATCGATCCGTCCGGGCCGGTGATCGTGCTCAGCGCTTCGAGCGTTGCGCCGCCGCCCATCACGCCGATGATGATGTACGGCACCAGCATCGCCGCAGTGAGCACGAAGATCAGGGTGCCGATGAACGAGCACTCCCAGCGGTCGCGGAAGAACTGGACCTGCGTCATGTGACCGAAACGCTTGCCGTGGCCCCACAGCCGCGTGCCGATCAAGAAGATCGACAGCGGAATGACGAAGCCGGAGCAGGACGCCATCAGTCCGTAGACTCCGATTCCGCGGCGATAAGCGAGCCCCGAGCTCCCCAGGATCGCGAACGCGGTCATGTTCGTCCCGAACAATGAGAACAGGAAAACGAACGTCCCCAGCGAACGGCTGGCCAGGAAAAAATCCTCGCCCGACGCCGAGCTGCGGCGGAAAGCGAAAATGCCGATGTAGAGGACGATCGCCAGGTAGGCAAAGACGGTCAGCGCGGGAATCATGGCCGGTGTTCCTGCTCGGCGAGATCCTCGAGTTGCTCGAGCTCCCTGGGCCATTGCCACCGTACGAGACCCCACAGGATCAGGGCCGCGAGAATCGAATAGCCCACCTGCCAGGCCAAGCCGACTGGGAGCACGCCGAAGACCAGCGTCTTGTCGGTCCAGAACCAGAAGTCTTGCCGCAACACCATCATGACCACCCAGAGCAGGCCGTAGAGTTTCCAGTTCAGCGCAGTCTGCGGAGGGGGCATCGGCGGCTCCTCGTCGAAGTCGCTATTCTAGCGGTCGCGAACCGACCCCGCGCCGCTGATCCGCGACGACGGGAGGGAGAGGGCTCGAATGCAGCGGCGGGTCAAGCTGGAACAGTCCATCGTGCACGAGCGCGTCGCCGTCATGCCGGGGTGGACGGTCGCCGACGGCAAGCTCCGACGCGAGCTCCAGTTCGACGATTTTGTCTCGGCGTTCGGTTTCATGGCCTCGCTGGCGCTCGTGGCGCAGTCACGCGACCACCATCCGGACTGGACCAACGTCTACGCGCGCGTCGTCGTGCAGTGGGGCACCCACGATTCGGGTGGCATCACCGAGCTCGACTTCGACCTGGCCGCAGAAACGGATCGGCTGGCCCGGATCCACGGACGTTAGCTTTCCGGCCTCCCCGACCCACGGCTAGGGTCGTCATAACGTTTATGGACGCCGAGGTCGGATTCGCATTAAACCCGAGCGACTCGAGAGTCTCCAGCTCGATCGCCGGAGCGGAAACCCCGCCGAAAGCGAGCACAATCTGCGAGTTACGAAGCCAGGCGGCCCCGAGGACCACGTTGGCCGCGCGATTGCACTCCAAGGCTCCATTTGGAGGAGCCATGAAACGACGGATCGCGGTTGAGCGGTGGTTGCGCTGTCTAGTTCTTTGCGCGGGGGCTTTCTCGACCGCGGCGGCTATCGATCTCGATGGGTTCATGAGATCTAAAGGGCACGGCGACGTCGCATTTTCGCTGACCTCCGAGGGCTACGACGAGTTCTGGGCCGGTGAGTCCAAGGTTTCAGACCCCGGCGTTGGCGACGTCGAAACCCAGACCGTTTCGCTCTGGATGGCCTACGGGATCACCGACGACTGCACCGTGGTGGCAACGGTGCCGTGGGTCGACACGGAAGGGGACGGACTCGCCGGCTTCGAAGAGAAGGATTTGCAGGATCTGACGATCGTCGGCAAGTATCGGCTGGCCTCCTTCGGGTCGAGCATCCGAGGCCAGTTGATCGGCGGGATCGGCATTCGTACGATCGCGTCCAACTACGAGGCCAACGCGCCGGTCGACGTTGGTGACGGGACAGCCGACTGGCTCGTGCGACTGGTCTATCTGCTCCAGCGCGGCCGATTTTACGCTTCGCAGCAGGTCGGTTTCGACCTGCGGGGCGGCGACGCGCCCGATGGATATCCGCTGTACACGGAAATCGGTTACACCCGAGGGCGAACGACGCTGACCGGGTTGATCCAAATCCTCCGCGCCGAGTCCGGGACCGACATCGGCGATCCGGGATTCACGTTTCCGAGCAACGAGGAGGAGTACGAGCGGGTCGGCCTCAAGGCATTCATCCGTCTGAACGACGTCTACGGGCTTTCGGCGATGGCCTTCGCGACCCGTGACGGCCGAAACACTGGCGATACTGCGGGACTCTCGCTGGGCCTGAATTTCAGTTTCTGAAGGTGAACACCACGGTCTAAATTCGAGGAGGATCGACGATGAAACAGCGCGCGGGATGGTGGTGGATACTGGCGATTCTGCTCACCGTGGGCACAGCGTCGGCGGATGTGATCACGGACTGGAACAGCTTGACCCTCGACATCATTCGAGCGGAACGCAGGTCGCCTCCGCCTGCAACGCGGCTATTGGCGATGGTCCACACCGCGATGTTCGATGCGGTGAACGCAGTGGAGCGACAGTACGAACCCTACGACGGCCGGGTCCGTCTCCAGCGCGGTGCGTCGGCCTCGTCGGCCGCGGCGTGGGCGGCCTATTCCGTGCTGGTCGATCTCTACCCCGCGCGCGCGCGAGAGTTGCGCGCGCACTTGAAGCGCTCGCTCGATTCCGGTCCGCGCGGTTTGCCGCAGATCGACTCGCGACTGCTGGGCCGGGACTGCGCCCGCCGAATCCTGGCCTTGCGCGTCGGCGATCACTCCGGGTCATCGGTGACTTACGCGCCTTCCGGCGAGCCCGGGAGTTGGCAGCCCACCCCGCCGGCCTATGCGCCGGCGTTGCTGCCCCAATGGCGATACGTCCTGCCGTGGACGATGGGTCACGCGTCGCAGTTCCGCGGTCCGACCCCGCCAAGCTTCGACAGTTCCGAGTTTGCCGACGCCTATCACGAGGTTTTCGACTCCGGGCGCGCCACCGGCTCCACGCGCACGGAGGATCAGACCGAGATCGCCTTTTTCTGGGAGGACGGCGCGGGGACCGTAACACCACCGGGCCACTGGCAGGTGATCGCCCGGCAACTCGCGGCGCAATTCGATAAC
>JANNRU010000533.1:0-6322 GCA_031401755.1 Acidobacteriota bacterium
CTCCCGCCGTCGTCCACCGTGAGACGGCCCGAGCTCGCGCGGCCGGAAAGCCGATCATCGTTTCGATGGGGAACGTCGCCGGATCGGGTGGCTATTTCGTCGCCATGGACGCGGAGAAGATCGTCGCGCAACCGGGGACGATCACCGGCTCGATCGGCGTGCTCGGCGGCAAGATGCTCACGCGCGGATTGTGGGAGAAAGTCGGAATCACCTGGGACGATGTCCACAGCAGCACGAATTCCCCAATCTGGTCCCCGCTCCAGGATTACGATTCGTCGGAGTGGGAGCGCTTCCAGGCCGCGCTCGACCGGATCTACGAGGACTTCACCACAAAGGTCGCCGCAGGGCGCGACTTGCCGATCGAGCGCGTGCGGGAGATCGCGAAAGGGAGGATCTGGACCGGAGAAGATGCTCGCGAGATCGGGCTCGTCGACGAGTTGGGCGGTCTCGACGTTGCGCTGCGATTGGCCCGTGAGGCAGCCGGGTTGGCACCGGACGCGGCGATCCGTTTGCGCAGCTTCCCGCCAGAGCGATCGCCATTCGACCGACTGTTCGGTCCAAGCCCAGACAGTTCCGAGCGTGCCGCAGTCGTCGCCGCCTGGCGACAGGTCACGATCTCGGTTGCACCCGCCATGCGAATCCTCGCGCAACTGGGGGTCACCGGCGGCGACCCAGGCGTGTTGGCGATGCCGGGAACGCCGCCGCGGCCCTAGGAGCGTCGGTCGGCGTCGGTGACTGCGCCACCGCTGTGGCTCCACCTGCGGCCCGTCGGTCCGCACCAACGCGGTCCGCACGGCGACTCTCCCGCGCAGGACGGCCTACACTAACCCTGTCCGCAAGAGACGTTCGGAAGTCTGATGTACCTGGCGCTCGAAAGACCCCGTGGCCGCGGCGGGGAAAGCAACGGGCAATCCCCCTGAACGTTGCGGTTTCTAGCGGACGATCGGCACGGGCCCGGCCCCCCCTGGCCCGTGCCGATCCTCTTCGGACATCGTTTACTCCCGCGGAGTGTCCGGCTTAGTAGGGATAGATGAGCCACTCGCGACGACGGGTTTCCCAGGACTCAAGCTCCGCACGCCAGTATTCGCTCAGCGATTCGATTGGGGCGCGGCGTTCCAGTTCAGCGCGAAGTCCAGGTTTTCCGAGCAAGAGGTCGATCGCAAGTCGGTCGGTTTCGAACTCGTAGGGTTCGCGACGCCAGTCGAATCTTTGGGGATGCTGGTCGCGGGCTTCTTCGATGACCGCGAGATAGGTCTCGAACGGCCGGAACCGATCGCAGTCGAGCGGGATCACCTGAACGCCGCCGCAGGGCGACCCGGCGTGCTTCTGGAACATCGGCCGAAAAGATGCAGCGCGGAAGCCAACGCCGGGAAGCGCGCGCGCGCGAAGGCGATCGGCCAGGGCCCAGGGATCGAGCCACGGCGCGCCCACGAGTTCGAACGGAGTCGTCGTACCCCGACCTTCGGAGAGGTTCGTTCCCTCAATCAAGCATCCACCCGGATAGACCAGCGCCGTCCGGGGCGTGGGCATGTTTGGAGACGGCGGAACCCAGGGAAGGCTGGTCGCGTTAAAATGGCTCTGGCGACGCCAGCCAGTCATCGCGACCACGTTCAAGTCACAGCGCACCCCGTACGCCTCGCGAAACATCTTTGCCAGTTCACCGGTGGTCAATCCGTGACGAACTGGCATCGGGAATCGGCCGACGAAAGAAGACATGGCCGGGTCCAATATCGGCCCCTCGACTTCAACTCCGCCGATCGGATTCGGCCGATCGAGAACGATCACAGGAACTCCAGCCGCGCCCGCAGCCTCCATGACGTAGGAGATCGTGTAGACGAAGGTGTAGTAGCGGCTTCCTACGTCTTGCAGATCGCACAGGATCGCGTCGAGTCCGGCCAGATCGTCCGGATCGGGCCGCAGCGTCGATGCGCTCGTGCCGTAGAGACTGACCACGGGGAGTCCTCGTGAACCCACGGTCGCTCCGACGGCTTCCATGTCTTGCTCATGGCCCCACAGTCCGTGCTCGGGAACGAACAAGCGAACGAGCCGAAGGTCACTGGAGGTCTCGAGCCACTCGATGGCGTGCCGTCCATCCGGACCGATCGAAGCCGGGTGGGCGAGCAGGCCCACGCGGGCGTCACGGGCGAGTCCCGCGAGGCTCGGCCCCTCTCGAACCAGACGCGCCAGGCCCGTGCAGACGGTTTGCGGCATTCGCTCCCTCCCCGGCGCGACGCCGTGGCACGCGGCGGATTATCGCGCACTCGCAAGCCGATTAGCCCGGGTTGGGGATGTGGCGGCGAGGCCTGGCATGTGGCACCGTGGCGGGTCCGATTGCAGCGGGAGTCGCGAAGGCCATGGTCTATTTCTCCATTGATATCGAGGCGTCGGGCCAACTCGCGCCGCTCTACAACATGCTTTCGATCGGCGTGACCGCGGTCCGGCCGGAAGGGGATAGGCTTGTCCTCGGTGAGTCGCTGTATCTGGAGATGAAACCGATCTTCCCCGGATTCGACAAGGATGCGCTCGCGATCTGTGGCCTGGATCCGGAGCGTTTGCGCTTGGAGGGCCTCGAGCCCCGCGCGGCGCTCGAGCGGCTCAACGAGTGGATTCGAAAGGAAAACGGCAACTCGTCGGATCGCCCGGTGTTCGTCGGCCATAACGCGGTATTCGACTGGGCCTACCTCGCGTACTACTACGAGCATTTCGGGCTCAAGAACCCCTTCGGTTACAAGGGCATCGACCTTAAGAGCCTGGCGATGGGCGCGCTCAGCATCTCGTGGAAAGAAACGTCCAAGGAGAATTTGCGCCTGCTGCTCGGTCTGCCGGCGCAGGATCCCGCCCAGGTCCACCGGGCCGACTACGATTCGTGGTACCAGGCCTTGATCCTGAAGGCGGTTCTCGACCGACGATGCGCACCGCGCCCGTCTTGACACTCGCAATTGGCGGACGCTAGAGTTTTCGACTTTGCGAAGCCCTAACGCCTCGCGGGCGTTTACATCACGCCGTCGACTCGTTTTGCCGAAAACGGTTCGGTCGGGATGCGCGGAGGTAGTCCGGTGATCCGGCTAGAGAGTCTGGAGTTGTTTGCCGAGCTAGTCGGTCAATCCCGCAGGATCGCCCTCACGACCCACATGAATCCCGATGGCGACGCACTCGGGTCCGAGTTCGGCCTGATCGCGTTTCTCGCCGGAGCGGGGAGAGATGTGACGCTGATCAATCACGATCCGACACCGGAGACGCTCAGATTCTTCATCGACGCAGGCCACCCGGTCCAGACCTATTCGCCGGAACGGCACGATTCGATCCTGCGTGACGCGGATCTGATCGTGCTGGTCGACAACTCCGCTCCGGATCGATTGGGGTCCATGGAGCCGATCATGGTTTCCCTGGCCAACCGCACCTTGTGCATCGACCACCACCCCGCGCGCGAGATGCCGTGGCGCCACCAGATCGTCGACGAACGCGCCTGTGCGACGTCATTGATCGTCTGGGAATTATTGCGCCACGTGGGGCACGACATCGCACCCGGGACTGCCGAAGCGCTCTACGTCGGTCTGGCCACCGATACCGGGTTCTTCCGCTTCAACTCAACGAGTCCCCGGGCGCACGAGATCGCGGCCGACCTCTTGCGGCGTGGAGTTCGTCCAGCACGGGTGTTCCAGGAGATTCACGAGCGTAACTCGGAGGCGTTCACCCGTCTGTTGGGTCACGCGCTCGCCGACCTGCGAATCGAAGCCGGCGGACAGCTCGCGTCGGTACGACTCACCGCGGGTCTGCTGCAGCGGCTCGCCGCGGAAGACGAGGACACGAGCGAGATCACCAACGCACTTCTGGCGATCGAGCGTGTCCAGGTCGCGTTGCTGTTTCGCGAGTTGGGCGATGGTCGGGTCAAGGTCTCGCTGCGATCGAAGGCCGGCGTCGATGTGCATCGGCTGGCCTCCGAGTTCGGCGGTGGCGGACATCGCAACGCCTCAGGGATCGTGGCCCAAGGCAGCTTGGACGAAGTCGGTCATCGGGTGACGGTGCGCGTCCTCGAGGCGCTGTCAGTGGACCCTCGGGCGGCCTCGCCGCCGACACCGCCTGCGGGCGGCTGAGCTCGTCGGTCGATGAGGGTCGAAGTTCGACTGTTCGCTTCACTTGCTGAATGCGCCGGGTGGCGCGTCGCGTCGATCGACCCGGCGCCGGCGACCGACGTCGGCGCGCTGTGGGATCTACTCGTCCAGAGCAATCCGGCGCTGTCCAGACTCGGCTCGCGACCGCTGGCGGCGT
The DNA here is from genome assembly GCA_031401755.1 of Acidobacteriota bacterium. GTDB lineage: Bacteria > Acidobacteriota > Polarisedimenticolia > Polarisedimenticolales > Polarisedimenticolaceae > JANNRU01. The sequence goes on from JANNRU010000533.1 coordinate 4,270, forward strand.
GCGACCGCACGTGGGTCGAGTGGAACCACCCGATCGAGGGCGTGCGTGAGGTCGCATTTCTTCCGCCGGTCAGCGGAGGTTGAGCTGATGGTCCGCTTGCAAACCGTCCCGATTGATGTCGCTCGGCTGTGGAATGAGCTGCGGGCCGATTCCGACGGAGCGATTGCGCAGTTCCTGGGAGTGGTTCGTGACTCGAACCGCGGTCGCCGCGTGCTTCACCTCGATTACGAAGCCTTCACGGAGATGGCGGAAGCGGAGATGAGCCGGATCGAGCGGGAGACCCACGGGCGGTTCGCGATTTCAGAGGTGGCGCTCGCCCATCGGGTCGGCCGCATCGAGATCGGCGAAGTTTCGGTGGCGATCGTGGTCGCCGCGCCCCATCGCGCTCCTGCTTTGGAAGCCTGCCGCTTCGCGATCGAAGAGTTGAAGCGGCGTGTGCCGATCTGGAAAAAAGAGGTCTTCAGCGACGGTGAGATCTGGATCGAAGGGGCGGGTGAACGACGGGTAGAGCGGAACCCTTCTGCTGCCGAAACTGATCCGGATCAGGCGTAGCCGCTGCGCTCGATCTCGTCCTCGTCCATGCCGAGAAAATGGCCGAGCTCGTGGAATAACGTCACCCGGATCTCTTCGGCCAGATCTCCGGTCGCGGAGGACTGTCTCTCGAGATTGCGTTTGAATAGGTAGATTCGCGGTGGTACCTCGCCACCCGGGGAAAAACTCGAATCCGCGCCGAGCGGTAGGCCGACGAACAGCCCCAACGTCTGCTCGGGGTCGAGCGGCGGCTCGTCATCGAAAATCAGCGTGTCCGAAGGAACTTCTTCAACCAACAACGTCACCTGGTCGAGGTGCTTTCGGAATCGCTCCTCCAGCGCTGTCCGTGCGGCGTTCAAGCGCGCGGCGAAATCATCCGACGAGATGCGCATGGGTTGGGGAAATCGTTCCGGGTCGGAGCGAGCAGCTTGTGAAAATGACCGATCGGCGGAGGCCAGCTCGCCGCGGCGCTCGAGTAGCAGGCCGGCGACGTGGTGGCCTTCCGGCAGCCGGTCGTCGAGTTCGAGCGCACGGCGCACGGCGGAGTCCGCCTCGGCGAACCTCGCAACGCGAAAGAGCGACCAGGCCAAGTAGGCGTGGAACTCCGCGTCCTCAGGATCGTTCTCCGCGGCGTGGCGAAACTCCGAAATCGCCTCTTCCGCGCGATCGAGATCGAACAGGGCGACGCCGGTCAGGAAGCGGACCACGGGATCTTCATTGGACGTCGCCAGCAGTTCGGCCTGCGCCAGCGCCAGCGCACGCTCCGCCTCTCCGGCATCCAGTGCGTCGTAAATGGCCTCGATGGCCTCGATGGCAGGATCGTGTTCCAATCAGACCTCGTCGCCAAACGCGGGGTTCAGGCGTGATTGTGCCATCGCTCCAACGCACGGGGCAACCGACGCCGGTCAGGACCCGATCATCTCCCGGAGCCGATCGAGAGCCCGATGTTCAATTTGGCGGACCCGTTCCCGGCTCATCTCCAGGCGGGCGCCAACTTTGCGAAGGGTTCCCGGCGGGTTTCCAGCGAGGCCAAAGCGCATCAGGATCACCCGCTCTTCTTGCGCTGGGAGCGTTGCCACGAGTCGGAGGAGCTGATCGCACAGGTCACGATCGATCGCCTGGATCTGAGGTGTGATCTGATCCGGGTCGAACAGTACCTCGTGAAGCGGACGTGCGTCCGGGCGCCCTGAAGCGTCGTCCAGAGAGGTCGAACGATTGGTGATTGCGCGTAGACGGTCAACGGCCTCCGGCGTCATGTCATGCTCGCGCGCCAACTCCGCGAGCGTCGGCTCGCGACCCCGCTGGGCCAGCGAGATCGCTCGCGAGCGTCGCAGCCGTCGGAGTCGATCGTACTGGTACCGGGGCAGGCGCACGGGACCCGACAACAGTTCAACCGCCTCGACGATCGCCTTGCGGATCCACCAGTCGGCATAGGTCAGGAAGCGAACCTGCCGAGCGGAGTCGAAGCGGACCACTACGACGTCGTGTACTCCGAGGATCGGGCCAAGATCACGCAGCGAGA
>JANNRU010000534.1:0-1702 GCA_031401755.1 Acidobacteriota bacterium
CACCGCCCTCGCCGCGTTGTTGCTCGCTTGATCGTTGAGTGCGAGCGCCACGCCGGGCTCGCCCCAGAGAACCAACCACGCCTTTCTGATTATTTCGTCGTACTCGGCAGACATCGGCGTGCCGCCTGGCTGTGTCCGGAAGACCGCCAGCGCTTTCGTGCGCGTGGCCTCGATGATGTTGAGGAGCATTTCTCCGCGGTCCGCCATGTCCTGGTCCTTCGCTTCCCGCGCTTTCTCGGTTGCCTGCTGGACCTCCGCGATGGGCCGCTCGATGGCGGCGAGGAACCCCCGTGCCGCCATCGCCTGGTACAGGAGTAGGTCTCGGGAGTAGGCGGCGAGGTTCGTGTCTGGGGCTACGACGCTCCGGAGCCATTCGAGCGCTTCCATTTCATCCCTGTGCAGTCGGATCACCAGTCGCTCGACCCTGGTGCCTTCGGTCGATTTGGGTCGTCCGCGGGGCAACCTCGAGACTTTCTTGACCATCTTTCCCTCCGTTCACAGTAATCGTATACGGAGGCACCGCGAATTGTCAAGTCGAGGTTTCTTCGAATTCATAAAAACGCTTGAACGTCACGCCGAATACCACTACAATTAGGCACCATAAGGCACCACAAAACACGAAAGAGGCCAGCCATGACCGGGGAAGACCTACGAATACGACGCAAGGCCGCGGGGGTGACGATCGTTGAGTTGGCCGAGGCCGGAGGCCTCGATCCCGGACTCCTATCCCGGCACGAAACGGGGAACCGCCCACTCAGTCGGCAGCGAGCCGAGGAGATCGTGGCCCTCTTGGCTGAGCTCGAAACCCTTGCCCCGGCCCGGCGCAGGGTCGCCGCGGCTCAGCGAAAACTCAGAAGGGCTGCTGGTCAGTTTGCTCGGGGACGGCAAAGCCTCGCAGACGCCGAAGCAATCCTCCGATGAGTGCGCAGCCCGTATCGACTCCGATCACTCGGTTGCTTTCCGTCACCGAGGTCGAAGAACGCTCCGGGCTGCCCAAGCAGACAATTTACAAGTTGGTCGCCGAGCAACGGCTGGCCCACCACCGGATCGGACGCAATGTCCGAATCTCGGAAAGCGACTTGGCCGCCTTCATTGCGTCGGCTCGGCGCGAGGCGTCATGACGAACACACGCCCCGCCGACTCGCTCCGCGTTGACGATCGTTGCCAACTCTGCGGCTCGACCGAACTCGTCGCGACTCGCGATTCGAGCATCGCGACTTGCGTGAATTGCAACGCGAGCGTCGTTGCTCCGCGAGGTCCGCGAATCGCCGCGATCGGCGCGTCGCTTGGGCGCTATTTGTCTCGGCAATCGCGGGCTCGACGATGAGCGGCGCAGTGCGAACCCCTTACCTATCCGCCGAAGATCGTAAACGACTCGCCAGCCTAGTGCGGGCACGGCGTGAGGATGCAATCGGCTTTCTACCCGAGCAGGATCGCGGCAAGGTGCGAGGTCTAATCGAGGCTTTCAATTGCTGCGTCGTATCGCTCGAACCCGATGAAGGCGCCGAATGAACGAACAGTTGCAGCGTTTCTTCGAGGCGGCCCTGCAATCCGGGGGCAACCCTAAGCTACATCGGGACGGGAAGTCGTTTTCGTTTCGGTGTCCTCATCACAATGATCGAAACGCCAGCGCGTCGGCAAAACAGGGCGAAAAGCAGCCGGTCATCATCAACTGCATGGCCGGGTGCGCGGTCGAAGATGT
>JANNRU010000535.1:0-6590 GCA_031401755.1 Acidobacteriota bacterium
TTCCGTCATCTGAGCGCAGCGGTCCGACGGGATAGACGTTGTGTGAGCAGGCGACGCCGGAGATGTCGGGGTAAATTCGATTGCCGTGAGTGCGGCCGACGATTTTCTGGACGATGACCGCCATCTTTTCTTCTTCCAGGCGGTAGGTCGTTGCGCGCAGAAAGTTCTTGGCTTGGTTGCTGAAGGTCGAGGCATAAACCCGTTTGATGGCGCTCAACAGGAGTTCTTGCCGCACCACTCGATCGCCGTGGTTGTTCGGCAGCATGCAGGTGTCGTAGACACCGGCCAGCGGTTGCACCTGGGAGTCCTCGAGCAGGCTCGACGAGCGGACGGCGAGCGGATGATCGATCAATCCCAGGTACGCGGTCAGCGCCTCGACCGCCGACTCTGGGAGAATTCCGTCCTGGAATCGACACTCGATCTGTGCGTCGTCGTCACAGCCGATGGCGAACGCACGCAGATCGTTCTCGTCGAGGAACTTGTCGAAGATGTCGGTGCCGAGCACGATCGCCGGCGGGACGGCGACTTGAATCCCAGGCCAGCGCTCGCGCAGTTCGTAGACTTCGATCAAGTAGTTGGCGAAGGCCAGACCGCGGGCCTTGCCCCCGAGCGAGCCGCCGCCAATTCTTGCCAGGCTGCTCGTCGGATCAAACGTCGTCGCGTCGAAGTCCGCGACGATCCCGCGCGCGCGCGCGGCGCGGTAAACGCGAATTGCAGCGATCATATGCGCGCGTAGTGCTTCGAGGGAGGCGAAATCCGAGACCCGCTGAGGTCGAAGCTGGTGCGCGAGCGCGAATTCGGTTCGCGCCTTGAACCAATTCGAAAAGTGGTTGCGCTCGCCGTGGTGGGCCAACGAATCGGCGGGGACCTCGGCGAGCCGCTGTTCCATCTCTTGGAGGTCGCTCGCCCGCCCGACTTCGACGCCGTCGCGGGTCCGAAAGACGAAGTCCCCGAAGCAGAAGTGCTCGTTCATGAAGCGGCCCAGTTCGTGGAGCAACACGGGCGAGCCCTTGAGCAGGAACGCAGCGCCGACCTCCCGCGCGCGCGGTTCGTTCTCGGGGCGGCTGGACTGAAGCAGGATCGGTAAATCATCGGCGACTTCACGCGCGCGACGGGCCAAGTCGAGTCCGGCGGTGGCCGCAAGCACTCCGGCGCGGGGGTACTCGATGTCCGAGATGATCCCGAGCAGAGTCTCGCGGTAGCGTTCGAAGCAGTCCCAGGCTTCTTCGTAGTTGTCGCAGAGCAGGATCTTCGGTCGTGCGCGCAATCGGAGCATTTTTTGCGACCTGTTTAATCCCTCGGCAATCAGTCGCTGCGTCTGGCGGAAGAGCTCGGAGTAGATCAACGGCAAGAACGACGAGTAGTAGCGGACGTTGTCCTCGACGACGAGGATCGCCTGCACGCCATGTTCGCCGCAGTCATGGGCGGCGTTCCACTTGTCCTCGACGTACTTGCAGATCGCCAGGAGTATTTGGGTGTCCCCCTGCCACAGGAACGCACGTTCGATTGCCGACGTGTCGCTGCGCGCCAAAAAGTCGGTGAGCTCGCGATTGTCGTAGGCCAGAAGAACGACCGGCAGCGCCGGGTCGATCGCCTTGACCCTGTGGGCCAGATCGGGGACCTCCATGTCCCCAGGCTTCATGGTGCTAAGCACCAGATCGAAGCGCCCAGGCTCGGCCGTCAACCGTTCGAGTGCTCGCGCTCCCGTCGAGACCCGGGTCACGTCGGGTACGTGGAGCAAGTCCAGCCGCAGGAACTCGCCGACGAATTGCTCGGCGACCTGCCCATCCTCGGCGAGCGTGAAAGAGTCGTAGAGGCTCGAGACGAGCAGGATCTCACGAATCCGCCGGGGGGAGAGCTCCTGAAATCCCCGCGGCAGCCGCCAGCGGCGCTCGCGCTTCTCGCCGGGGTCTCGCATCGATCAACGCTTTCGCGGGCTAGACGATTCCCTGATCCATCATCGAGTTCGCGACCTTGAGGAACCCCGCGATATTCGCCCCATTGACGTAGTTGTGCGGCGTTCCGTAGCGCTCGGCCGCGGCGACGCAGGATTCGTGAATGCTCTTCATGATTTGCCGCAATCGGGCATCGACTTCTTCTCGGGTCCAGGAGAAACGCATGCTGTTCTGGGCCATTTCGAGTCCCGAGACCGCGACGCCGCCGGCGTTTGCGGCCTTCCCCGGACCGAACAGGATGCCGGCCTCCACGAACAGGTTCACACCGTCCGGATCGGTCGGCATGTTCGCCCCTTCGGAGACCACGGTGACCCCATTGCGCAACAGGTTCTGGGCATCTTTGCCGTTGATCTCGTTCTGGGTTGCCGAGGGGAACGCGCAGTGTGCCTTGTGATTCCACAGCGGATTGTGATCGGCATCGGCGGCGACCGGTGTGTAAACGACCCCCCGATATTTCTGTACATACTCCTCGATGCGACCCCGGCGTTTGTTTTTAAGATCCATCACGAAGTCCAGTTTTTCGCGATCGATTCCGGCCTCGTCGTAAACGTATCCGGAGGAGTCCGAAATCGTCACCACGTGTGCGTTGAGCTCGATCAGTTTTTCGACGGTGTATTGGGCCACGTTCCCGCTCCCGGAGACGAGGCAGGTCTTGCCCGCTAGTGTGGCGCCGCGGGTCTTCAACATCTCGGAAGCGAAATAGACCGATCCGTAGCCCGTGGCCTCAGATCGAATCAACGAGCCCCCCCAACTCAGCCCCTTCCCAGTCAAGACACCGGAGAACTCGTTGGCCAGTCGCTTGTACTGCCCGAAGAGGAAACCGATCTCGCGGCCGCCGACACCGATATCCCCGGCCGGTACGTCGGTGTTCGGGCCGATGTGCCGCCAAAGCTCTGTCATGAAGCTCTGGCAAAACCGCATGACCTCCGTATCGCTCTTGCCCTTGGGGTCGAAGTCCGAGCCGCCCTTGCCTCCACCCATCGGCAAGGTGGTCAAGGAATTTTTGAACACCTGCTCGAACGCCAGGAACTTCAAGATGCTCAAATTGACCGAGGGGTGGAAGCGTAGGCCGCCTTTGTACGGTCCGATCGCGCTGTTCATCTCGATTCGATAGCCGCGATTGATCTGAACCTCGCCCCGGTCGTCGAGCCACGGTACGCGGAACAGGATCGCTCGCTCGGGCTCGACGACTCGCTCGAAAATCTTCTGGGATCGAAACTCGGGATGGCGCTCGAGAACGACCTCCAGGGATTCGGCGACCTCTCGAACCGCCTGCAGGAACTCGGGCTGTCCCGGGTTGTGTGCCGCGATCGCCGATAGTTGGTCGGAAACGTACTGGCTCATCCGCGCTCCTTAGGTTGCTCAGGAACCGCCTGACGGTATACCGAGCTGTACGCGCGGCCCATGTTAGACGGACTCGGGCGGCGGGGCGAGGCGGGATGACGATCGGCTGGGTTGGCTCAGCCGGCGCGGTCGAGTGATCCCGAGTTCGCCGGGCTCGCGTAACCGCGCGAGGCGTGGGCGCCCTCGGCAAGCGTCGCCATCTCCGTCCGGACGGCCCCGACCAGCGCTTGGAGCGCAGCGCTCGCCGCCTCGGTCTCGATCGCAATCAAGGCCAGGATGCGGCTTCGACTGGCCGCATCCATGTCGGCGAACCGAGTGAGTGTGTCCGTCAACTGCTCGAGGGCTGCGCCCCGCGCGGCGACCGCTCGATCGATCGCGTCCGCGTCGCCCGCTGCCGCAGCCCGGCCCAACTCTTGTGTGGCCTCGAGGACTGCCGCAAGGCGCAGATCTGCCGGTGCCGGACTCGACGATCCGGTCACCGAGCGGCTCCGCGGGCGACCGCAACGGTCACGGGCTCGCTGCGGCTGGCGACCTCGCGCCAGGCCGCGCCCAACTCGCCCAGATGTCGGCCGACCTCGATCAAGGCTTGCTCGTCGTTGCGGGCGTGACCCTCACTTATGCGACGCTGGAGGTAGTGATAGAGCCGGTCGAGATTACGCGCGGGCTCCCCACCGGACTCCATGTCGAGCGAAGTATGCAACACAGCGATCGTTCGCAGCGCCCGGCTGACGGCCAGGCCCTTGAGTTTCGGCTCGCGCGCGGTCAGCGCAGCGCGGGCCCGGGTGAGTTCTGTCTGAGCCATGTCGTGAAGGCGGGCGACGCGGGCCAGTGGGCTCTCGGACAGGATTTCCTGCTCGAGATAGGTCGATGCAACGTTCCCGGTTCGGAGATGGAATGCCACGGTCGTATTCCTCGATCTAGAAGCCGCGGTTGACCTGCGACTGTTGGGCCTGTAACGCCGAAATGGCGCGCTCCGCCGCGGAAAACGTCTTGAGCAACCGGGCCTCGCGTCGAGCGAGGCGTTCCTCGATTCGCTCGATGTCGAGGTCGATCCGCTCCAAAGTCTCGGAGAGGTTCTCACGAGTCAATTCGATCGTCCCGGATCGGGATCGAGTGAACTCGGAGACCTGCGATCGGATCGTATCGACCAGCCCACGGCTGTAACTCACGGTGCCGAAATCGCCGGAGGCCGACAGGACTTCGGCCGCGGTTGCCGTGATGCGTAGGACGAGGCCGTCGGCATCGCCGTCGGCTCCGGCCGTCAGCGTTTGGCCCGCGCCGGTTGCGGCGGCACCTCCGATCGTCCCCGCGACGTCGACTCCCGTCCCCGTGGAGGCGGTCGTACCAAAGCCGCTTTGGGTGCCGTTCTGGGGATCCGCAAGATCCGACGTCACCTCGATCGTCGCGCCGGTGCCGTAGGCGCGACTGGAGAGCCGCAAGCTACCCGCGTCATCCGCCGCCGTGGCCTGGACGCCAGCGTCGCGCAACGCGGCATTGAGCGTCTCGACCACCTGGGACAGCGAGCTGCCGGCAGTCAATCGAACGGTCGCCGACTTGCCACCGACGGTGACGGTCAGGTTCTCTTCGCTGGCCAGCGCGTCGACGCTCTGACTACCGAGAACGCTGGCCAGGCCAGCCGCTTGGGAAATGTTGATCGCGTACTCGCCCTCGACCGTGGCCGAGGTTCCGGCCACGTACTGCACGCGCGGGCTCGTCGATCGTGCGGAGGACAGAAACAGGTCCCCGACCTCGGTGAAGCGTTCGTCGAGTAGTTCGCGTAACTCGGCGGAATCGACCGTGGCCTTGCCGGTGCGGCCGTCGAAGCTGACGCCGACCGATGCCAGGGCGCGGATGCCGCCGAGCGGTAACGAGTCGAGGCCGGCCGTGAATCGGCTCTGGAGTCGCGAGAGGATTCCGCGCGCAGTCGGGTCGCTGGCGAGCACACCGGGCTTGTCCCGATCGGCTTGTTTGTCGAAGAAGTCGATGACGTCGTTGAACTTGGCGACGAGTCCCTCGACCCCCTCGATGACGCGATCTTGGTCCTGTGTCACATCGACCGTGATCGGCGCGCCGACGTTGGTGGTCAGTAGGTCGATCGTCACACCGGGGATCACTTTCTGGATCTTGTTGCTCGCGGAAGTGATGGCGATTCCATCGACATTGATCTTGGCGTCACCCGCGGCCGTCACCTCGTTGCCCGGGTCGGTCAGGGCGAGATTCGTCGAGTCGGTGATGGACAGGCCGTTCGCGATCCCGGTCTCCGACGCCCGGACGGTGAGCAGGTAACCGGTACCGTCGAAGATCACTGCGGCGTCCACACCGGCGTCCGCAGCGTTGATCGCATCGCGAATCGCCTGGAGGGAGTTGTTGCCGTTTGCGACGCTGACCTCGACGACAATCCGGTCCTTGGTGCCGGACTGGATCGTGATCGTTCCGTCCGTGACCAGCCCCTGGTCGGATGCCGCCAGGGAGTCACTGCGGAGCTTGTGTGCCTTGGCCAACGCCGTGACCTCGAGCTCAAAGGTCCCGGTCTCCGCCCCGACCGAGGCGCTGGCGCGAAGAATCGAGTCGTCGCTCACCGTCGCGATCCGTCCGCGAAAGGTCCGGGGCGAGGCGAGATCGGTAAGCGACGACTCTAGTGTCTTGAGCTTCGAGCGGAGCTCATCGAAGGCCGAGCGCCTCTGGTTCAGCAGACCCTGACGGGCCTCGAGGCGCTCGATGGGCTTGCGCTCGGCCTGAATGATCGCGTCGATCAGCGCACGCGTATCGAGGCCGCTGGCGAGTCCAGTGAAGTTGATCGGTGGCATCGTGTGTCTTCTCCGTGACTCAGGCTTGTTCGTCCAGGACTACCCCGAACAGTTCGCGAAACTTCGCCACGAACTGCAGGTACTCCTTGGGTGGGATCTGGCGAACGATCTCGCCGGTGTCGGCCGACTTGACCTTCACTACCACCCGCTGCGAGTCTTGATCGAACGAGAATTCGATCGTTCGATCGCCCGAGACCTGGGTCCCGGACTGCTCGACCGCGGCCTTGACGAGCGCCGAGTCCGCTGCCGGCTCGGCCGGCGGGGCGCCGGCTCTCGGGTCGGCCGGTCGGCCGGGCTCGCTCTTCTGGACTTCGCGATCGTAGGACCGAACATCCCTGACGTTGACGGAGTCGACGATTTGAGTATTCATCAAGACCTCCTCGAGGGTGCGGCGGTTGGGGGAGGCCGGCGATCAGCGCCGGCGACCCCGCCGTTCCTCGAATGTGTCGACTACCGGAGCAACGCCAGCACGCTCTGGGCCGAG
>JANNRU010000536.1:0-6176 GCA_031401755.1 Acidobacteriota bacterium
CCCGAGGTCGGCTCGACGATCGTTCCGCCGGGAAGTAGCTCTCCGGCGCGTTCTCCGGCCTCGATCATCGCGATCCCGATCCGGTCCTTGACGCTCGATCCCGGATTGAAGAATTCGAGTTTTGCTACGAGCGGAGCCCCGGCGGGCGAGAACCGATCGAGCCTAACGAGCGGGGTGTTTCCGAGCAAGGACAGGATGTGCGGATGGATTTCCATCGAGTGCGGTGCGGGCGCGCGGCTCAGGAATCGTAGCCGAGCGCACGCGCCGAGCGTTGCCACCAGCCGCCCGGCTCCGGTAGATAGCAGTTGCAGTGATCCATTTCGCCCCCGTAGACGTGGAGCGTGATCGACGCTCGATCCTCCACCGCGTTGCTCAACACGTGGTATTCGAATGGCGGGATCAGACAGCCGGCGTCGCCGACGCAGGCCCGCATTTGGATTCGCGGCTCGAAGCGACAGCGCTCCCCCAAGTCCTCGACCAGTTCGTACTGCCGGACATCGATCGCGCCTTCGATCACCGACTCCACGCACCAGATGCCGGCATGGTCATGAAGTTGGGTCGCCTGCTGCGGGCCCCAGGTCATGGCGACGATCGTGTAGCGGGACTGCGGATCCCTGTAGACCAGTCGCCGCGCATAACAGTCTTTTCCGACGGTCCGAAAGCTGGAAGGGAGCTGAATCGAGCCCGCGCGGGTCTGGGCCTGAAGATCAATCTTAATGCTCTCTGCGATCGTCTCGACATCTTCCAGGTCCACCACGCGATCGATCGATCCGACCAACTCGGCGACGCATTGGGGTATCCCCCCTTGGGCTGAGTTCCGCATTCGACCTATCCTGTCGTGGGCTTGAACCCGAGATCCGCTCCGCCGGAAGACGGCAGAAATGTACCGGAAACGCGTGAACGGGGCAATACCGATCGACTCGTCGAGGCCACACCCGCGAGCTGGGGCGATCGCGTTCATCGCGTTCTTGGCGGCGATCGCCTTCTGGCCGGCGCTGCAGAACGGCTTCGTTTTCGACGATCATTGGCTGGTCGAACGCAATCCCGTGGTCCGTAGCCTGGACCCGCGAGTTCACCTCGGAGCCCCGTTCTGGTCGCGATGGGAAAAGGTCGACCAGTATTGGCGGCCGCTGGTTACGGCCAGCGTCGCCGCCGACCGCGCCTTGTGGGGGGAGAGATCCGGCCCCCTGCACTTGACCAATCTCTTGCTGCACGTTTCGGTCGCGATCGCGTTGCTGGTGTTGCTCGGACGAATCGGTGGCGCACGCGGAGCGGTCGCTGGTGCCGCGTTGTTCGCGGTGCACCCGCTGCAGACCGAGGCCGTCGCCTGGATCATGGGACGGACCGACCTCCTCGCCGGCCTATTCTGTGTCAGTGCGGCGGCACTCTACGCCGGCGGGGCGACCGGCGAACGGCCGTCGCCGGGCCGCACGTGCGGGGTCGTGTCCCTATTCGTCGCGGCGTTGTTGTGCAAAGAGGCCGCCATCGCTCTCCCGGCGATGCTCATCGCGGTCGATCTTGCGACTCTCCGATGGGCCGCGATGGGCTTCGCGGCGACGCGCCGCGATCTCACACGTCGGATCGTCAGGCACCTCGTAATTTTCGTTCCCGTCGTCTCGATTTGGCTCGTCGCTCGCTGGATGGTGATCGGGCAGGTTCTTGGTGACGCGGATTTGCCGGACGCAATCTGGAACAATCCGATCCGCGGCGAACCGCTTCTCGTCCGGTGGTGGACGGCTGTCCATGTCGCCGGCCGCTACCTCTGGCTGGCCGTGTGGCCGGTCAACCTGAGTGCGGACTACCGACCGGAGGTGGTCGGCGTGGTGGCTTCGCCCTTCAGTACCGAGTTCACGATCCCGTTCGTCGCCCTCGTCGCCACGGCCTGCCTGGCGATTGCGCTGGCCCGCCGCTCGCCGCTCGCGCTGTTTGGTGTCTTGGCGGGGGTCGGCGCCTACCTCCCGGTGTCGCATCTCCTTTTCGCCGCGCCTGTAATCATGGCCGAACGATTCTTGTACCTCCCCTTCGTCGGGGTTGCGGCGGTCGCTGGCGCTGCATTCGATCAATGCACGAGGCGCTGGCCGCCCTGGTTTTCGCGAGGCGTGGGGCTCGCAGCTCTGGCAGTCCTCGCGATCATGAGCCAGTCGCGCTCGCGGGACTGGCGCGACGATCGGACTCTCTTCGCGGCGACGGTCGCCGCCCAGCCGAGGAGCGTGCTGGGTTGGAACAACCTGGGAGCCGAACTCTCGCGGCAGGGAGATCTCGACGGCGCTCTGGACGCTTTCGAACGCGCGTTGGCACTCCGACGGGACGACCTGTCGGCCCGCCTGAACCATGCCGTCATCCTGCACCGGCTCGGGGAGTCCGAGCGCGCGGTAGCCGAGTTGCGCGCCGCGGCCGCGGGCCATCCGAGGTCGGGAATGGTCCGGCTGCATCTGGCCGAAGTCGAGCTCGCCGCGGCCGAGCAACTCGAGGCGCGAGGGCGCCTCGACGAGGCGCGCCAGTTGCGCGAAGGCGTCGTTGAGCAGGCGAGTGCGGAGGCCGACCGCGCGGCTCAGGAGGCCGGCCCCGGAATCCAAGCAGCGTTTCTTGTGCAGGTTGCGCAGGCGTGGGTTGCGCTCGGGCGCGTCGCGGCGGCCGAACCCGTATTGGATCGGGCGCTCGCGGAGGTCGCGCGGGAGGAAGCAAGTGGTGGCGCGGTTCCCGAGACGGTCGCCGGGATCCGTTGTCGTGTCCAGGCCGTGGCGGCGCAGGTCTTCGCGAAGGCCGGGCGGTCCGCCGAAGCTGCGGCGCGGTGGACTGACGCCGCCGACAGCGCCGACGGCGCCGGACAACCCGAGCTTGCTGCGTCGTTCCGTTTCGAGTCCGCGCGAAATCATTTGGCTTCCGGCAAGCCGGAGTTGGCAGAGCCTGAGGCTCGACGGGCGTTCGAGGGGATTCCGGCCCGGGATCCGCGCTCGGCTGACGCCCGAATGCTCCTGGTCCGACTGCTCGCGCGCCGCGGGGCGATCGAAACGGCGCGCGCGCTCGTCGTGGATGACCCGACGCGCCTCGCCGCAGCCGAGGGGGCCCTGGAGGGCGGCCGGCCGGCGGAGGCGCTGGCGCTCTACGACGAAATGTTCTCCGGTGGATCCGCTGGCCCGCGAGTACTCACGGGTCGTGGGCGGGCTCATCTGGCGCTTGGTGATGCCTCCGCGGCCGAGACGGAACTCGAGCGTGCGCTCGGAGCGGCACCCTCAGGACGAGCCCGCGCGGCGATCTGGTGTGACTTGGCGCGGGTGAGCCAGTCCCGCGGAGACGTCCAGACCGCGATCGAGCGCTTCGGTGAGGCGGCCGCGGCCGATCCGGATTTCGCAGAGGCGTGGTACCGGCGGGGCAAGGCCCAGCTCGATCGCGGGCAGGTCGCCGAGGCGGAATCCGACTTGGCTCGCGCTCTGTCGGCGGGGCTTCCCCGGACGGAGGTGGCCGAAGTCGGTCTCTTGCTGGCCGATCTCGCGGCTCGACGCGGCGACCCACGCGAGGCGCGACGTCGCGTGGAGGAACTCTTGGCAGCGGATCCTGACAACGCGAGTGCGCTCGACTGGATCCAGCGCCGGTCGGACTGAGCTATACTCCGCCGCCCCGCGTAGGGATTCTCGCGCGCGAGGCAAACGGAACCGTGATGGCGCAACGGACGCGCGTGACGACCCTGGGCACCGGTACGGCGTTCCATGACGACGGACGCGGCGCACAGTCGTTCCTGTTCGAGCCTGCGCATTCGGCCTCCCTATTCGTCGATCTGGGGCCAACAGCGCCCCAGGCTCTGAAACGCTTCGGAATCGATGCCACCGGTGCCGACCGTCTGTTCGTGACCCACTTGCATGGGGACCACATCGCGGGGTGGCCGTTCCTGTTGCTCGACTTCGTTTTTGGGACTCGTCGGCAGAGGCCCTTCGAAATTTGGGGACCGATCGGAGTTCAGCAGCACCTCACCGGGCTCGCGCGGTTCTGTTACGGGGAGTTGGACGATTCCGCCCGGATCGGGTGTGAAATCGCATTCCATGAGCTGCCGATTGCCGAAGCGCACGGCATTGACTGCGGCCTCGGTCTCACGGTCGACACGTTGCCGATGGAGCACCACGAGTCGTCGCTGGGCTACCGATTCCGTTGGCCCGACGTCCGAGTAGCGGTGACCGGCGACACGAGGTGGTGCCCGGCGGTCGAATCGCTCGCCCGGGACTGCGACTACCTGTTTCTCGAATGTTCTTCGCTCGAGCCCGGCCCGGCAGCGCATATCTCGCTCGCCGAATTGCGATCCCGGCGCACACGACTAGGCGATTGCCGGATCGTGCTGGTCCACCTGACCGACGCGGTGGCGGCAGCACTCGCGCGCGATCCCATGCCCGGCGTCATCGCCGCCTGTGACGGGATGACCCTCGAGCTGGGGGCGACGTCCGCCTAAGCCAGTCCGCGTCCCGGCTCAGACTTCGCGCACGGCCGGCATCGTCCAACACGAGCGCGCCTGGGCCACCGGACGCGGTGCTGAGCCAGGCGTTCGTGTCGCCGTTTCACTCAGTTTTTGGACGAAGCCCAGAGGGCGCGCCGAATCGCGGAATCGGAACGCAGAAAGGTCGGCGCTCGCGCTGATGTTGACGGTCGCCAATTGGTCGAGTCCGCTGCCGGACGGCGGAAGTTCGTAGACCAGCGCTTCGATCGCGGCGATCTCGCGATTCTCACCCGGATCGAGACGCGCAAGATCGAACTCGGCGCGGGCGAACTGGGCCAGCGGCGAGGCGTGGACCGAGCCCTTGATCTCGACGACCTTGAGCCCCGAGTCATTCCTGACCCAGACCCTGAACCGTACGCGGTCTCCCGGTCGGAGTCGCATGTCGCCGGGACGCGAATGATGGGAGTCCAGGACACAGGAGAAACTCAGGAACTTCCGTAGCTCGGATTCCAGGACGCTGAAGATGCGATAGGTGAAGGTCATGACGTTCCTCCCAGTCCCGGGGATCTCTGTCCGTTTCCGATGGATCGAGGTCGACGATGACTCGCCGGGACTGGCCGGAAGTTACGCACCACTCGGAATCCCGCCACTCAACCACGAAATTGATATCCGATGAAGTTGGCGACGTCCGCGAGGTCGCGCCGCGGGCCCGCTGCACCGCCGATGGCTAAGAAAACGCCGAATTACAAGCGCTACCAGCGACGGATTACAAAGATCGTAGTGGAGTCGTCTGCTCCCGGTTCCTACATTCGCAGCAACAATCGGCCATCGCTGCTGCCGCATCCCGAAGGAATCGCCCGTGCGCTACGTAAAGCCTGTACTGCAGACCCTCGACGCCCGCCAGGTGATCGAGGCGCTCGGACCAGCGGCGGCGCTGGTCTCCGGACCGTACGGGTCCGGAGTTGGGCCCGACGCCGGACGCAAACACGTCTCACAGCAGTGATTCGGTCCCGTCCCGCCACGACCCCACGAGGAACGGCGCGAAAGGATCTCATGCAAACGACCCGGTCGACGAAAAGTGGTTCGATTCTTTCGCGGTACTTCACGGAAATCCGCCAATTCCCGCTCTTGACCAAGGACGAGGAGAAGTCCTTGGCACGAGATATTCAGAGCGGCGACCGCCAGGCACTGAACGAGCTGGTCGAATCCAACCTCAGCTTCGTCGCCAAGGTTGCCAGCGAGTATCGATACATGGGGATGCCGTTTGAGGACTTGCTGAACGAGGGTAACGTTGGACTGATCGAGGCGGCACAACGCTTCGACGCGAGCAAGGACACGAAGTTCATCAGCTACGCGATCTGGTGGATTCGAAAATCGATCCTCAAAGCTCTCTCCGAACAGTCCGGGGTCGTCCGTCTGCCCTACTCCCAAATCAAGAAGGTCAAGGAGATCCGTCGCGCCGAGCGCTCGCTTCGCCGTACGCTCAGCCGCAAACCGAACCGCGAGGAGATCTCCGTTCATCTGGACAAGAGCATCGCCAAGATCGACAAGGTCCTGCAGTACGGCGCGCACGAAATCAGCGTCGATGAGCCGGTGGGAGAGGACAAATCCACGCCGCTGGCGGACCTGCTCACGGACACCGGGGAGGCCTCGCCGGAGAGTCGTATGCTCGAGGAAGAGATTCAGAGTGGGGTCAGCGAGGCCTTCAGCCAGTTGAACGAGCAGCAGCAAGCCGTATTGACCCACCGCTTCG
>JANNRU010000537.1:0-2428 GCA_031401755.1 Acidobacteriota bacterium
ACGGGGACGAACGGTGTTTGCCCGGCCGCCCCGGGCAGACAGGTCGATGCTGAGGGCCTCGATATAGCCTTCGAGGCCTGCCTTACCGGCCGTAAGGGCCGCTGTCTCACGAGTGGGTCTTCGCGCCGCGATTGACGAGACGCCGACGACGGAAAACGGGTCAACTGCCACCGGGAGGCACGCTGAGACTGCGTTCACTACCCCCAACAAGGTCACGGCTATCGAATCGGCGAACGAATCGGGCGACAGCTCGGTAGCAGACCCATGGACCAGCGAGCCGACGACGGCCGCCAATCCATCGACGGCGCCGTGCGCCTCGCTGCCGAGCCATATAGCTTCTGCAAGGTCGTCTGCGTGGCGGACGTCGCACGCGAACGAAGCGACACCCGAACTCGTGACCGCCAGTTCCTGAACCGCGCGGTGCAAACCGGCCGCACCACGCGCAATGAGTGTGAGCGCATGGCCTTCGACCGCAAGCCATCGAGCGGTCTCCAAACCGATACCGGCACTGGCGCCTGTGACAACGTAGTGGGACATTGGAACCTCCGGCAGCTTCAGCTGCGATCCGTGATGCACTCCTGCTGACTGCGTCGACGCTCGACCGATAGGCCGACGCGTTGGATACGGCGAAGCGCCAGGTGGCATACAAGCGCATACGGCGCACACCACGCGGGGACCAGGAAGGTCACCGTACAGTGCCCTTGCAGGTGGTGCGGCTCGATGAGATGCCCTGTTGCCGGCACGCCGGCGACGGCCCATCGCCAGCTACGTCCTTCACTGTACTCAGTGATTCGGAACGGCAGCCGGAACCCGAAGACGGTGCGCACCTGACCTTCCGCACCGGGTTGGAGCTGGAGCCCCTTCGGAATGACGTCTCGTACCGAAGGCCCCCAGCGGCGCCAATTCGAGGTGCCGGCCAACAGCCACCATCCCAGCTCGTGCCCGAATGGCATTATGCGGCTCACCGCTATATCGGACCGTAGCATGCCGGCGAGACGCCGGAACCATCGCCTCGGACCGCTCATGGGCGCCGGAGCCGCGCCGATAGCAAGCGGGCGGAGCGCCCGCGCGTCCAGTAGGTCCATGCCCACTGGGTGAACACGAGGAGGCGATTCTCGAACCGCGCCATTGCGAGGAGGTGAACCCCAAGCCAAACGAGCCATCCGATCGATCCGGAGAGGCGGATGCGGCCAAGGTCAGCAACCGCGGCGCCACGCCCAATTGTCGCCATCTTGCCGCGGTCTTTGTATCGAAACGCATCGGGCGGGCGGCCGTCGATGCGTCGCTTGATTGCGCGGGCAACGAAGGCACCCTCGGACATTGCGACCGGAGCGATGCCGGGAACGAGGGTCCCATCGGGATTCTCCACGTGGGCAAGGTCTCCGATGACGAAGATGTTGGGGTGCCGTGGGAGCGAAAGATCCGACTCAACCACGACCCTTCCGGCGCGATCGACCTCAGCTCCAGTCTGCTCTGCCAGCGACCGGCCCAGCGGCGACCCAAGGACACCCGCCGCCCACACGACAGTTCGAGCTGGAACCGACTCGCGCCCCTCGCTTCCGGTCCGCAACTCGACACTCCGATCGCTGATGTCCGTGACGAACGAGCCAAGGCGGACTTCGACCCCCAGCCTATCGAGTGCCTCCTCGGCCCTCTTCGAGAGCGAGGCAGGGTACGGTGGCAGCACGCGTTCTTCGCCTTCCACCAGGATGATGCGAGCAGACGCGGGGTCCATAGTCCGGAATTCGCGCGGGAGCGTTTCGCGTGCGAGTTCCGCCAGGGCTCCGGCAAGCTCAACGCCAGTCGGGCCCGCACCAACCACGACAAACGTGAGCAGGGCCCGGACGGTTTCGGAGTCGGTCTCAACCTCAGCCCGCTCGAAGGCGCTCAGCACGCGCTCCCTGATGCTGAGGGCATCATCGACCGTCTTGAGGCCCGGGGCGTCGCGCTCCCACTGGTCATGGCCGAAATAGTGATGGCGCGCGCCAGTAGCCAACACGAGGTAGTCGAACGGGATGGACAAACCGTCGGCACGGACGATCTGGTCGTGGACTCGGATCTCATCGACCTCCGCAAAAATGACGCGCACGTTCTGCTGGCGACGCAGCAGTCCCCGCAGAGGCGCTGCGATGTTCGCCGGGCTGAGTGCGCCAGTCGCGACTTGATACAGGAGCGGCTGAAAGAGGTGATGGTTCGTGCGGTCAAGTAATGAGATTGCCACCGGCTTCTTGTTCAGCGACTGGACCGCGGCAAGCCCGCCGAATCCGCCCCCAACCACCACAACACGGGAGCGGCCCGCCCCCGGTTGTGCCCGCGCCATCTCACGGACCGCGCACCGGGTCGCGATTGCCCGGAACTTGAATAGCGCCCGGAGGCCCGCCGAATTGAACACCATTCGTGTTACAAGTCCGCGAAGACCCGGTTTGTG
>JANNRU010000538.1:0-5571 GCA_031401755.1 Acidobacteriota bacterium
GTACATCGTGACCAGCCCTCGTCGGCCCCACATCTCGACGGTCGTGAAGTCGATCGCAGCGATCGTCGCCCAGTGCGCACCGCGGAACGTGCTCCAAGACGTTCGGCAGCCGCGTCGATGCCGTTGCGCTTCAACATGTTGGCAATCGTCGTTTGGGCGACGCGATGACATTGATTGACAAGTGCGCCTTCGATTCGAGAGTAGCCCCAACAAGGATTCTTGCCGGCCATGCCGATGACGAGTCGCTCGATCTCCCTCATCACCCCCGGACGGCCAGCCGGCGGCGTTGTTCATCGGTGAGCCGGAGCGGGCGTTCCTCGGGTTGCGCGAGCAGGATGCGGTTCTCCTCTCGGAGGTAGTCGATAGCGACCTGCTGGTGGCGGTTGATCCAGCCGGCCATCGCGGCGAGCAGGACCTGCCAGGGCTGGAGGGTGGTGCCCACGGGCGGATTCTAGGGTGGATCGCCGCCTCGATGGAAGGCTCACATTCACCAAGATTTACGGTAAACTCGGGGCCGTGCGACCTTCATTCGAGTAATTGGACGGCTCGCCCGTCGAGCACGAGCGCATGGAAGTGAACGTTCAACAACAGCGCTCCACAATGCCTTGTCGTCGAAAATCACGATCCACTACCGGTTCCATCCACTCGCAGGGCGGGAGGTGGAGGTCGTGTTGGTTTCGAGGCGCCTCGAGCTTCCCATCACGGTGCGCGGGCCGGACGGCATCGACCTCAAGGTCCCGCGCTGGATGACCGAGCCCGCGGCGGCGGGCATCGAGGTCGCTGAGGTCGCGACGCTTGGCATCGATGTCCTGCGCACCGTCTCCGAGTTGCTGGCAGCACGTGCGTTGAAGCCAGCCCCCCTCGTCACGCATCCTCCGTCGTCGCAGTCAGCGACGTTGAACCAGGAGGAAAGCCATGCGTCAGATCCGCTTCGAATGGCCCGAGCAGGTCCGTCGCTCCGAGCCGTCCGGGATCGAACTCGGGCCGGAGACGACCGAGGCTGTGATCGTGCTGATGGCTCGGTCGTTGATCGCCATCGTGCGCGCCACCGAGGAGTCCGCCGATGAACGGTGAGCAGAAGATCACGCCGGAACATCTGTCCCGAAAGGCGTTCGTTTACTTGCGCCAGTCCTCCGAAGGCCAGGTCAAGAACAACCTCGAGAGCCAGAGGTTGCAGTACGCGTTGGCGGGCCAGGCTACGCGGCTCGGGTTCCGCGAAGTCTGCATCATCGACACGGATCTGGGGTCGAGCGCGGCAGTTGGGGCGAAACGCCGCGAAGGCTTCGAGCGGCTGCTCGGAGCCGTGGCGCTGGGCGAGGCGGGGCTGATCCTCAGCCGGGAGATATCGCGGCTCTCCCGGACGGACAGAGACTTCTGCCAGCTCATGGAGATGTGTCAGATCTTCGGAACTCTCATCGGCGACGAAGAATCCATCTACGACGTGAGCGGCATGGACGACCAGTTGGTGTTGGGCATCAAGGCGACGATCAGCGTGGTCGAGTTGAAGGTCCTGCGGATGCGGCTGCATCAGGGCAAAGAGAACAAGGCCAGGCGTGGCGAGCTCTACCCGCGACTGCCTCCAGGCTACGTGTGGGACGCGACGGAAAAGGTGGTCAAGGACCCGAACGTGCGAGTGCAGGAGGCCATCGGGCTTGTCTTCGCAAAGTTCCGTGAGACGTGGAGCATGCGGCAGACGTTCAAGTGGTTCCGTGACAACGACGTCGAGCTTCCGGTGACCAAGGTGCGCCTCGGCAAACACGCCGTCGTCTTCCAGATTCCGCGCCTGAGCTTCGTCGCGAGCGTGCTGCGCAACCCCTTCTACGCCGGCGCGTATGCCTGGGGTCGTCGTCCGACCAAAGTGCTCTGGCGCGACGGCGTGCTGCGCAAGCGCTCAGGGCATACGCTGGCTCCCGAGGCGGCGCGTATCTTCATCCATGAACATCACGAGGGGTATATTGACTGGGCAACGTTCGAGGAGAATCGCCGGATGATCCGCCGCAACAACTGGCGTGGCGAGTCGGACGAGACGGCTGGCGCCGTGCGTGGCGGCAAGGGCCTGCTCGCTGGCCTTCTTCGGTGCGGGCGCTGTGGCCGCAAGCTCCACGTGCGGTACTGGGGCAAGTCCGGGACCAGCGCGCGCTACCTTTGCCTGGGCGACTTCAGCACGGGGGGTGGCCGCTACTGTGTCGGCTTCGGCGGCGCGACGGTGGATCGGCGCTTTGGCGAGGAGATCGTGCGGGTGCTGTCGCCCCTGGGAGTCCGAGCCAGCCTGGAGGCGGCTGATCGTCTTGGTTCACAGCAAGACGAGCGTCGTGAGGCCATGCAGCGCCAGCTCGAGCAACTCGAATACGAGGCGGCGCGAGCGTCCGAGCAGTACAACGACGTGGACTCACGCAACCGTCTGGTCGCTTCCGAGCTTGAGCGGCGTTGGAACGGCAAGCTCGAGCAACTGGAGAGTGCCCGTTCGACTCTGGCCGAGATGGACAGCCGCCACCAGCCACCGTCGGCCGAGGAGCGCAACGCGCTCGCGGCGTTTGGCGAGCGCTTCATGGATGCGTGGAACCACCCCGCCTGCCCGATCGAGATCAAGAAGCAGATCGTGAGATCGGTCGTCGAAGAGGTATTGGTCGACGAAGAACCACGGGGGAAGCTGGCCTTCATCGTGCACTGGAAGGGCGGCAGCCACACCGCGTTCCAGATGGAGAAGGCCAACCCGAAAACCGTGAGCCGAACCGCGGAGGCGGACCTCGAAATCATTCGCAAGATGGCGCCTCGCTACGGCGATGACGCGATTGCGCGCGTGCTGAACAAGCTGGGACGACAGACCGGTAAGGGCAAACCCTGGAGTCAGGTGGCGGTCAAGACCGCGCGGCACAACCACGGGATCGAGGGCCACCTCCGCTCGCTCGACGACCCCGAGGTACTGACGCTGCAGGGCGCCGCGCGCCATACCGCTACGAGCGACACGACGATCAAGAAGCTCGTGGACGCCGACGTCCTGCCAATGCGCCAGGTCGCGCCGTTCGCGCCGTGGGAGATCCAGCGGGCCGACCTCGACAGTGAGCGAGTGCGCGCGATCCTGGAGCGCCTCAAGCGGACCGGACGGCTCGTTGTAGGGGACAAGTCAGAACCGCACACCCCACTTTTCCAATGAAATCGCGGAGGTGATCATGCCAGGTAGTGTGCGCATCTGTTCAAATTCAATGCCCCGCCAAAACGCTGCACGAAGGTAACGGCCCCGCACTTGGGATCCTCGATCGGCCGATAGCGACGCGCACGCCGCCGCAGCGACGAAAAGACGCGGCGCACGAAGACCTGCATGACCTCGCCGGCCAAGGACGCGTCGTAACCCAGGCGATAGCGCAGGTTGAACGGCAACGACAGGACCCATTGACGCACCGGTGACTCGGGCAGGACGCGTTCCACTAGGTGCGCGGCCGTATCGGCCATTCGCCTGCCCCCGCAAGAGTTGCAGAAGCCTCGGCCCTTGCAGGAGAACGGCACGAGCCGATCGGTGCCGCAGTCGTCGCAGTACACGCGCAGGAATCCATGAGCGAAGATCCCGCACGCGAGGAAGCGCCGGAACTCGCGCTGAACAAATCGGGGCGGCAGACGACCCCGGTCACGGGCCCGGGCGAGAAACGTCTCGAGTTGCTCCGCGACGACCTGATAGAGAACCGCTTCGTCCGCCCGACGGGGCGCATAGGTGCTCGTGGGAACCTCTCCGACAATAGCGGAGGCCTCGGGGGACCGCGACGCTGCGTTGCGCCAATCCTAGCCCGCCCACGGCCGAGTCGCGCATCGGTGGGTTGCGAAGCTGGAACGTCCCAATGGCCTCCGCGCCTCCAGTTCCTCGATCGTCCGCGGCCAATCACCGCGCAGCAGGCGCGACAGGGCCCGGCCGGCGAGCAAGCGCCCCTCGGTCTGGGCGGAGACGATGCGCGACTCGGATCTTCCGGTGTAGGCGCAGTCGGGTTTCTGAAACCGAGTCGGTCCTGGAGGCCGCTGAGTGCACGAAAGCTCGTCCGGTCGAGTACGTAATGCAGATAGACGTTGCCGAGAAGCGGCGAGAGCACCGACCCCTGAGCGGTGCCGACTTCGGGACGAGTGAACTCCGCCCCGTCCAGCACCCCCACGTGCAAACACTTGCCGATGAGCCGCAACAGCGACCCATCCGCGACCCGAGTCTGGAGCATCTCGACGAGCGCGGTGCGACCCACGCGGTCAAAGAAGGACACGATGTCCGCCTCCAGAATCCAGCTCACCTCGCCCCGATGGACGATCCGGTCCAGGGTGCGCACGGCATCATGGGTTCTGCGTCCGGGCCGGAAGCCGTACGAGCAGTCCAAGAAGTCCGGCTCATAGATCGCCTCCAGTATCTCGCGCACGACGTCCTGGACCCGTTTGTCCTCGAACGCCGAGATCCCAATCGGCCGCGGCTTGTCCTGACCCTTCGGGATGTGAACACGTCGGATCGGTGGATGCCGATAACGTTTCGACCGCAACCGCGCGTGCAGGTCCTCGAGCCGCACCTCCAGGTCCTGTCCGTACCGCTCCTTCGTCATCCCATCCACGCCCACGGCCACATCTGGGCGAGGGTCGGCTAGAGGCTGCGGAGGGCCCGTCACCACGATCCATCCGGCGCGATCCAGCGTCCCGATCCGGACCTCTCCCGTCGCTCGTCAGGGTTCGATCAGTTCCGGAAGTTTATCCTTCCCGGTAAGGACGCTCACGGTCGTCGCCTCCGAGCCGTTCATCTCGCCGATTCGTTCGCAGTATCGAACCGGTTCGGAATCCGGAACCCGTCCCAATCGCCTCGGGCTCGATGAGCGCGTTGTCGAGTCCTTGGTGGTTCCTCTCGGCGTGGTAGTGGGCGACGTACTCCCGAACCGCGCGGCGCAGCGAGTCCTCGCTGAAGAAGATCATCGGGTCGAGGCATTCCGATTTGATTGAAAGCATGAATCGTTCGATCCAGGCGTTCAAATTGGGAGAGCGTGCCGGGAGCCGAACGGATTCCGTGCCGGCATCGTCAAGCAAGACGCGGAAAGCCGCAGTGAACTGGGTGTCACGGTCCATCAGGCAGAACCGTTTCTCGCGGAGGAAGCCATCGACGGGATCCGTAAGATTCCGCCCGACCTGGCGAACCCACGCCTCGTCCGGACTCAGCGTCATTCCGGCGAAGTGAACGCGGCGGCTTCGCAGGTCGATGGCGAACAGGACGTACATCGTGACCCGCCCTCGCCGGCCCCACATTTCGACGGTCGTGAAGTCGATCGCGGCGATCGTCGCCCAGTGAGCACCGCGGAACGTGCTCTAAGACGTTCGGCAGCCTCGGTCGGGAGCCGGGTCGATGCCGTTGCGCTTCAAGATGTTGGCAATCGTCGTTCGGGCGACACGATGACCGAGATTGGAGAGTGCGCCTTCGATCCAAGAGTAGCCCCAACGCGGATTCTCGCGGGCCATGCGGAGGACGAGTCGCTCGATCTCCTTCATCACTCCCGGACGGCCCGGTCCGCGCGGCGTCTTGCTCTGATCCCACTTGGCGGCCACGAGCTTACGGTGCCAGGCCAG
>JANNRU010000539.1:0-15043 GCA_031401755.1 Acidobacteriota bacterium
CCGCCCGTTGCTCGGCGATCTCGTGGCGATAGGACTCGATGCCCCGCGCGTGGACCCAGTCTTCGATCTCATCGAGATGGTGCAGGTTGTAGTTCGAGATCACGGTACCCAGATCGACGTGCAGACGAGGATTCTCGGCTCGAATCTTCAACAAGACGTCGATCGACTTTTCGAGCAGCGCGAAGTTGCCTTCGTAGCCGCGGACCCAGTCGTGCATCTTGCCGATGCCGTCGATCGAGGGCTTGATCGAGATCGGCACCGACGGTCCCGCGAACTCTTCCATGTAGGCCAGGATCTTGCGCGTGGTCTTGTCGATGAACTTCGGCGAGATCCCGTTGGTCGGGATGTGGATCAAGTGCGGTTTCAAGTGAATGCAGGCCAAGCGCACGATCTCGGCCAGCTCGGGCCGCATGAACGGTTCGCCACCGGAAATATTGAAGAAGTAGATCGGGCCCAGCGATCGAAAGACCTTTTCGATCTCCTCGAGGGATAGGTTCTGCTTGGCCAGCTCCGGGTTTTCGTAATAGACCGCGCCGATGTTGCATGTCCGGCAGCGGCTCTGGCAGGCAGCGGTGACCGAAAAGGTCAGCGTCAGCGGATTGACCGGCCGACGGATCCACCTACGGCGAAAGGCCTCGTAGTAGGGCGCCTTGGGAGCAACGCGAAAGAGGTAGTCCGTTAGCTTCATTGTGTTCGACCGTTGGGCTCCGGGGATTATGACACGCGGGGGCACACCCGAGTATCCTTTACGGTCGCTTCGAGTCGAAGTCGAGCGATGCCCCGCCCAGCGGTCGCCGTCGTCGGCTTCTTTGTCACTTTTAGGGGAGATACGCTTGATTCACGTCACGGAGCACCACGATGCGCTCCTCGATCTTTGGCGACGGAAGCACTCGCGAGGCGTCCGGCTGACCCACGTCGACTTCCACGACGACCTGCGCGGCCTCGTGATCGGGCGGCGACGCGGCCGCGCCTGGCCCTTGCCCTCGTTGGCCCCTCCGGCGCAGATCGATCCCGGGAACTTCCTGGCCCACGCCGTGCTAGAGGGCCGTGTCGATCGCATCACCTGGCTCCACGATTTCCCCGGTGGGCGCGCCTGGGACGCGGGGATCGTGCGCTTCGAGAGCGATATCGCGGTCTGGCCCCGGCTGCTGATCCATCGGTTGGCCCGCGGGCCCGAGGTCGCGCTCGACTTCGAGGAACGGCTCCTCGATTCCTGGACGGACTCGATCGACGGTGAGTGGCTCTCGATCGATTGGGACTGCTTCGCGTCGATCCTGCAGGACGAAGCCGGCATCGCGGCACGCTGCGAGCGATTTCTGGCCCGGCTCGGCTCGGCACGACCGGCGGAGTGTTTCGTCGTTTATTCCCCGGAGTACAGCCGGCCGGATCTTGCTCGATTCAAGCAATTCGTCGATCGGCTCGCCCGGCAGATCGACCAACCCGTGACGTGGCTCTCTCCCGGCCTACGCGAGGGTCGGCTCTGCCCCGCGGCAATTGACGGCCGACTACCCCCCGGGGGGTGGATGCGCTTCGTGCTCTGGCTGCGTCGCCGCGGGATCTACTGACCGAGAGCCCACGTTCAGCGCGCGCGTTCGAGTGCGGCGATCCGCACCTCGAGCGGCGGGTGGGAGGCGAGCAGCGACATCAACCCGCGGCGGCCGGCAATTTTGAAGTTCGCCAGCGCCGGCTGCGAGTCGTCGACCAACTCTTTTGCGCTCATCAATCGGCGCAGCGCGGCGATCATGTTCTCGCGACCGGCAAGCTCCGCCCCACCGGCGTCGGCGTGGAACTCCCGATAGCGCGAGTAGGCCGCCACGACCATCGCCCCGAGAATCCCGAGCGCAATGTCCAGAATGATCACGGTCGCGAAGTAAGCGATGCCGGCGTAGCGCGAGTCGACCGAATTGCGGACGACGTTGCCGATGACGCGGGCGATGAACATGACGAAGGCGTTGACCACGCCCTGAATCAGCGTCATCGTGACCATGTCGCCGTTGGCGATGTGCGCCATCTCGTGGCCCAGGACCGCTTCCGCCTCTTGCGGCGTCAGCCGCCTGAGCAGCCCGGTCGAAACGGCGACGAGGCTGCGTTTCCGGCTTGGTCCGGTGGCAAACGCGTTGACCTCGGCCGAGTCGTAGATGCCGACCTCCGGCGTCGGCAACCCCTTGGTCCGCGCCTGTTGCTCGACCGTCGCGAACAGCCAGTCGAGTTTCGGATCGCCGCTTCGACCGTCGACCAGCTTGATGCTGTAGGCCCGCTTGGCGATCCAGCGCGACATCTGCAGCGAAAGGAACGAGCCGGCCATGCCCCAGATCAAGCAGAAGATCGCCAACCCGGGGAGCGAGCCGCGCATGTTCGGGGGCACGATCCCCAGCGCCCCGAGCACCGAGAAAACGACCGACATCATGATCAGAATCGCGACGTTGGTCAGTACGAAAAGGAGAATGCGCTTGGACATCCGAAGTCACCTCTGAGGAACGGTTGAGCGTTCCTTCGAAACGGAGCTTTATGTATAGACCATCTTTTGGAGGTCGGCACGCGGAATGTCGCGGTCAGCTCCCGGAAGGGTGGCGCTGGCGCAGTCGGCCGAGGGCGCCGCTGAGCTTGTCGTCGACCTCGACGAGCCAAGGCCACCGGCGCAGCCGCTCCTTGAGCCGGACGCCTAGGAGCGCGTGGCCTTGCGCCGCCCAGCGAGAGGCCGGCAACAGGAGCTCGGATTCCGCCCGAGCCAGTTCGCTCCAGCGGAGCTTGTATCCCTCGTCCCCGCGCAGCATGTCGTATTCCGTGCGTCCGGCCGCACAGGCGGACTCGATCACGTCGGCCGTCAACACGGTTCCCGGCGACTGCCGGGCCCAGGCCGAGTCATAGCCACCGTTGTAGGACCAGATCCGGCCAGCTTCGTCGAAGCAGATTTCGTAGGCCACGCCCTCACCGGCGACGCGCAAGAGTCGCAGATCGACTCGCCGCTGTTCGACGAGCGACTGCACCAGCTCGCGAAAGAACGCGCGGATCTCCGAGCGGCGGAACAAGTCGGTGCCGCGCCGGCCCGTCCAGCTCCGCGTCGAGATGCGGCAGGCCTCGTCAAACAACTCGCCCGCCTCGGTCGCCGAGCTGGCGCGGACGATCTGCACCGCACCGCGTTCTTCGAGTTCCCGCCGGTACTTGCGCAGATGCTTGCGGAAGTTCCCGCTCCGGGAGCGGAGGTAATCGTCCCATGTCGCGGGCAGCGGCAGGTAGGGCGAGACCGATCGCTCGAGGAGGACTCGGCCGCGGACCGCTCCGACGAGCATCGACGCGGTCGCTGAGTGCGAATCGAAGCCGCGCAGGTCGAACAGATCGACGCCCTCCAATCGCTCGACGAGCGCTTGGCCAAGGGCCGCGAGCGCTTCCGGGGCAGCGGTCCGAACGATCAGGTCAGCCTTGTCGGACAGGCCCATCCCACGGCCGGGAACCGGCCCGGTGCCGACGATCTCAGCGATCGTGACCCGCTTTCCAAGGAACCGTGCGCTGCGCAACGCGAGCGGGACCGCGGCGACCCAGGACTGCGCATCGCGAACCACGATCAACGCAAACCGCTGGCCGTCTCCGAAATGCCGCCACCAGCCCTCGATCCAAGCGTGCGACAGGAACGGGAACGGTACGTGGCTTCCGGCCACGAGTTCGTCCCACGGCCCTTGCAGGCGTCGAAACGAGTCGAATTCCAGCGTCTCGATCTGGGGTATGCCGCTCATCCGTGGCGAGTGGTAATCGAGTTCGGGCGGGTGCTACGATCGCCACGGTTCGTCGCGGCGGGAATCGGATCGGAGCGCCGTCGCCCGCAGCCCGCGCACCGAATGAGAATCAGCGTCATCATCCCGACCCACGACCGAGCTGTCGCGTTGCGCGCCACGCTCGCCGGCCTCGAAAAACAGACGTTGTCACGGGACGAGTTCGAGGCCATCGTCGTCGACGACGGCTCGCACGATAGCACGCGGGCAGAGATCCGGACGCTCAAGCCGCCCTTCCGTTACACGTTGATCGAAAAGCCGCAAGGCGGGCTGGCTTCGGCTCGCAATCGAGGCTCCGAGGCGGCCCAGGGCGAGATCTTGCATTTCCTCGACGACGACGTCGTCCCGCACGAGCGCTTGCTCGAAGAGCACCTCGCCGCGCACGTGGCCGCAGGCAAACCGGTCGCGGTGGTCGGCTCGCTCCCCTACCCGCCCCACGTCCGCATGAACGCGCTGCTGTGGTACCTCGAACAGAGTGGCCACTACGATCTCTACACCCGCCCGCAGAAGTACGAGGGCGGGCGTCCGCCGATGCCCCCGATGAACGGCAACTCGTCGATCCCTCGACAGACCTTCGTCGACATCGGTAAGTACGACGAGAGTTTTCGGCGCTACGGCAGCGAAGACCTCGACCTGGGCTATCGACTGGCGCGGGCCGGCATGCCCTTCGTCTATCGCGCCGAAGCGATCGGCTACCACGACCACATCAAGGGTTTCGATCGACTCTGCGCGGACATGGAGGTCGCCGGGGAGTCGCTGATCCAGCTCTACCGGCGTTACCCGGAAATTCGCGCACCGAAAAAGATCGACATTCTCGAAGACCCGATCACTCAGCTCCCGTGGAAAAAGCGTGTGATCAAATTGATTTTGTCGACCTCCCTCGCCGCACCCTGGCTTTTGGGACCGGCCCGCGTGATCCTGCGCCGCGGCGAGCGCCACTTTGGTCTGCGCTACGCGCTATTTCCGCTGTTTCGTTGGGTCGCGCACTACCATTACGCACTGGGAATGCGGCGAGGCCTCGCCGCCAGCACATGAGCCCACCCCCCATCCTTCTCTACCACTGGTTTCGGCGAGCGCAGGAGCGGTCGAAGAGCCGGTCCCCGCAACTCGAGATCACCCCGGAGCGGTTCGCCGAGCAGATCGCTTGGCTCGCGAGCCGCGGCTGGTCGACCGCGTCGCTCGAGCGCGGCTTCCCGCAGGGCGCGGCCCCGTCGCACAGCAAGCGCTCGGTCGTGATCACGTTCGATGATGGAACGCGTGATTTCGCCGAGCACGCGCGGCCGGTCCTTTTGCAGCACGGGTTTTTCGCCACGCTCTTCGTGGTCAGCGGTCATGTGGGCGGCGTCAGCTCCTGGGATCAAAACTTGGGCGAGCTCGCCCGACCGCTTCTGGGCTGGGACGATCTGCGCGCGCTTTCGGCCGAGGGCTTCGAGATCGGATCGCACACGCACCGGCACCGGCCACTGACGACGCTCACCGACGACGAAGCGCGCGAGGAGTTGGCGCTCTCGCGCACGACGCTGAGCGAGCAACTCGGCGGCGCTCCCGAGCAGTTCGCCTACCCCCGCGGGTTCTACCGCGCCGAGCATCGCCGGCTCGTTCGTGAGGCGGGTTACAGCGGAGCGTGCGCCGTGCTGCTGGGTTGGCGCGACCTGTGGCGCTCAGGACCCTGGTCCCGAATGCGGATGCCGATCAAGGGAACAGAGCCCCCGTCCTTCTTCCGCTGGCGCTTGCGGCTCGCGGCCCTGGTACCTTCCGGGTCCGCGTGAAACGACGACTGGCCCAGGCCTGGCGGCGTCTGCGCGATCGGCTGCCCGCGACCTACACCGGCGTGGCGACCGTGGCCCTGGCCAACGTCGTTCGCAACGGCATCCGCGGGATCGTGATGCTGATCTTCGCCGGGTACCTCGGGGTCCAGGCGCTCGGCGTCGTTCGAGCGATCTACTCCGTGTTCAAGATCACCGAGCGGCTGACCGATCTGGGCCTGGACTACACGATCGTCACCTTCTGTGCAGCGGCGAAAAAACGCGAGGACGAAGCTGCCGAGCGCGAGATCCTGATGAGCGCGCTCGTCCTCCGCGGCGTCGCAAGCCTAGTGGTCGCGCTCGGCGGCACCGCCGCCGCACCCTGGATCGCCGGGGGGTTGCTCGGAGACCCGAGCTTGACCGTTTACCTCCGCATGGCGTTCTACGCCGTGGCCGGGCAACTGCTGTGGAGCTTTTTCAGCAGTCAGCTAGCTGCGGGGCGCAGCTTCGGTCGCCTGGCGCTGTTCCTTCTGGGGGTACCGATCTTCATGCTCGGCGCGACCTTGGTCCTGCTCGCGACCGGTCGGTTCTCGGTCGGTCCGGCCGTCGCGATCTTCGTTTTTTCGCCGACGGTCGTCGCGCTGATCTGGATCGCCTTTGCGGATCTGGGCTTCCTGCGGCGTCGCTACTGGAGCGCGGCCGCGGCCCGACGCGTCTTGGCGTTTAGTCGCTGGGTCTACGCCAGCAACATCGTCTCGGCCAATCGCGGGCATCTCAACCCGGTCCTGCTCAAGAATCCCGCGCTGTCCGGATCGGTCGCGGCTGGCGAGACCAACGTCGGGCTCTACGCGTTCGGAAACGACATGGCCAACGAAATCACGGTCATCTCGCAGTCGATCGCCACCGTCCTGCTGCCAACGGCCGCGCGTCGCGAGACACCCGCCGCGCTGCGGCGATTCGTGGGGCGCGCCTATCGCCACCTGGCGCTAGTGCTAGTGCCCGCTGCGTGCCTACCGCTCGCAGCTCGGCCACTGCTCGAACTGCTCGGCGCGTTCCGCGCGAGCTATCTAGAGTATCTGCCATCGCTGCCGATTTTCGCGATCCTCTATTATGGCGCGCTGTTCTCACTACTGTCGGTGCCGATGAGCACGGCGATCTACTCGATGAATGCCCCACAGGCCGAAGCGCTGATCGAGGCCTGCCTGCTCGTCGTTCTGATCGTGGCCAGCATCCTGTTGATCCCGCACTTCGGCGCCAAGGGCGCGGCGGTCGCCGTATTGATCCAGCGGATCCTGGCCACGAGTGGACTGCTGCTCTACGGTTTCCGCAAACTGCGTGATCCCGTAGCGGAACCCGGATGAGTGCCTGGGTCTGTCCGCGCGATCGGGCAGTGCTCAGCGCGAGCGCGGACGGGCTTCGCTGCTCGAACTGCGGTGGTGAGTGGCCGGTCGATCGCGGTGTGGCGGTCTTCGCGGGCTCCGAACGCACGCAGGGCCTCGACCCGGTCGAGCGGAACGATCTCGAAGTCCTCGGCGCCGCCGTGGCTCGCGTCGGTACCGAGGCGGCGGCTCGCGAGATCTGCGCCGCCTGGGGCTGCACCCGCGGCCCGCTCGAGGCATCGTGGCGCTACCTGCTGCGCTTCCCGGAGGGAGGCCGGATTGTCGAGATCGGATCGGGCTTCGGCGACGACCTGGTGGAGTTCGCGCCCAGAGCCGACGCCTTATATTCGATCGCGCCAACCCTGGCGCACGCGCGGCTGCTGGCCGCAAGACTCGATTCCGTGAAATCGGCGTCGGTCGCGCTCTGTCCGGACTTGACCCGGATTCCGTTGCCCGACCGTTCGATCGATGCCATTGCGATCGACGACGATGCGGCGGCCTCGTTCGGTCTGGATGCCGGGAAACTGGAGCAGGCGGCGGACGAGTGGCGACGAATCCTCCGTCCTGAAGGAACGCTGGTCGTCGGCCTGGCCCACCGGATGGGTCGCCTGGTCGCGCGCTGGACGATCTCCGGGGGCGGCGCCCACAAGCGCTGCCTGACGCTGCGGCAGCGGATCAAGCGGCAAGGTGACACCGGGGTTCGGCTCCCATCGTTTCGGCGGGTGTCGCGGCTGATCGAGGCCCGCGGCTTCGCGCGCCCGATCATCTACGCGCCGCTTCCCGATGAGCATCGCGCACTGATCGTCGCCCCGATCGAGGAGCGCGCGGTCGTCGGTTGGTGCCTGGCGCACCAGGTCCGACGTCGCTCGGCCTCGCAGAGCGCGCTGTTTAACGCCGTCCGTCTACTGGCCCGCGCCGGCGCAGCCGTGCACTGCGTGCCCTATCATTTTCTCTATTTCCGGCGCGTCGACGCGCCGGCGGTACGGGATTGAGCCGATGGACCTGCTGCAGATCAGCGCCGCGGCGCTGCGTGCGGGCGGCCACGATCCCGGGTCGTTCTCGATCGTGCAACTCAATCGTTCCGCGGTCGAACCGCCCTCCGTGGCCTGGCTCGTGTTTCCCGAGGGGCAGTCGAGTCCGGTTCTGTTCGCCAAAGCGGCGCGCGACGGCGCGGGCGTCGCGTCCCTTGAGGTCGAGTTCGAAAACCTCGCCTGGATCGCGGAGCATGCCGAAGAACCGTTGCGCTCGAGCGTCCCGCGGCCGCTGCTCCAGCTCGAACACGGGGATTGGTCGATCCTCGTCGAGACGGTGCTCCCCGGTATTCGGGTCAAGAACTTCCCCCCGACACGTTACTTCGCGACCGGGCGCGCGGTGCCAGACGTGCGGCACGCAACGAGTTGCCTGGCGCAACTCGCCGAGGCGGCGCGACGATCGGCCCCGACGTCAGAACCCGCTGAAAGCGTCGCCGATGCGATCGCCGACTTTCGCCAACGCTTCATGGTTTCCGCGGCGACCGATCGCTTGCTCGACGAATCCGCAGAGCGCCTGGGGGCACGCGAGCTGCCTCGGCCCCCCTCGCATGGCGACTTCTGTACCGCGAACCTGTTGGCGATGGCTGACGGCCGATTGGGAATCATCGACTGGCAGTACCCGTTGACACCGGGCTGGCCGCTGGCGGACCTGCTCTACTTTTTGAGCTCGATCTGGTGCACGCGTTATTCGCGCAAGTCGCAGGCGATCGCGACTAACTTCGAGCGCATGTTCTTCGATCCACACCCTCGCTCTGCACTTGTCGTCGGCGCGATCGAAGCCTTGGCGGGTGAGCTTGGTCTTGACGCCTCGCTGCGGTTCCACGCGTCGGCGCTGGCCTGGGTCGGCTTCGCGCGCCGCAAGCATGCCGAACTCGCGGCCGCGCCCGGACTTGCGGCTCGGAGCCATCTGCCGCTCGTACTCCTCGACGGGGGACGCTGTCTCAACCTCGAGATATTGGCGGCGCGACGGACAAGCTACCTCTGTCCCTGACGCAGCGGCGCGCGCGAACTTCGGCCGCTTAGAGCAGCCAACTGGTCGGTACGCCCAGCTTGAAGGCCTCATCGAGGAACTCGGTCAGGGCCGATCTTCGTTCTTCGAGTCGGGACCGTGTCTGGCGCAGCTGCTCGACCAACGTGCGCTCGTTCGGAGTCGAGGCGAACCAGTTTGGCTTGGCGCGTAGCAATGGATCGCAGCCACCGCTCCCGATTTGGCCGTGCTGAGCGCAGACCAAAAGACGGTGGGCGCCGTGCTCTTGTTGCTCGAGGTGGGTGATTTCGTCGCGCCGCTCGGCGACACGTTTGCGCCACCCGCGCTCATCATACCCCCCGACGGCCTGCGGGACGGAGGCCAGATTCGGGGCCGGTGCCGGAGGTGCGGCTTCGGGCGCCGGCGCGGCTTCACTCGATTCGGGAGTCGTCGCCGGCGGTTCGGGGCTCGGCGGCGGTAGGTCGGCGTTGGTATAGCGGAGGGCGCCGTCGAAGCCCGGCGACCGCTTCATGGCCCCCGCCGCCTGCCGCGACCCGATGGGCAAGACGTCGCGCACGAGCTCGGGCGACAAGCTCAGCAGCCGTCCCCGGCTGTCGCGGAAGACCCATCGGCCGTCGACGGTCTTGATCGGACCCGGCACGTCGTAGGTCGCGCCGGAGCGAAGCACCAGACGCACCGGACCCGCGATCGGCTCCGCGGCGGCGAGCACGGGCGCGGTCAGGACCAGGATCAGGGACAAGGCGATCGTTCGACTCATGCCGCGATTGTACGGCGAGGTGCCCGAATGTCGAGGGTTTTTCGCTGTGAGTGTCGCCTCAGCCCGCAACCTCGGCGGCGACCGACTCGATCGTCTCGACCATCCTTTCCCAGGAGTAGCGATCGCTCTCCTGCAGAATCGATTGTCGGAACTCTTCCGGATCCGCCTCGTCGAAATAGCGCGCAAGCGCCCCGGCCAATGCCTGAGCGTCCCGCGGCGGGACCAGGTAACCCGTGCGCCCCTCGACCACGGTTTCCGGAATCCCACCGACCCGCGTGGCCACCACGGGCTTGCCGAAGGCGTACGCCATCTGGACGACGCCGCTCTGAGTCGCCGAGAGATAGGGCACGGCCACCACGTCGGCCGCGCAGAACAACGACGGAAGCTCTTCGTTCGAGACGTAACGGTCGACCAGCGTCAACCGGTTCTCTGCCGTCAGCCGATCGAGCGCGGCACGATACTTCGCCGGATCCTCGTAGAACTCGCCGACCAGTAGCAGGTGGTAACCGGCGTCAGCCGGGAGACGTTCAATCGCCTCGAGCAACACGTCGAGCCCCTTGTAGGCTCGAACGAACCCGAAGAAAAGCACGACGCGGCGATCCGCCAGCCCGAGAGCCGCCTTGGCGTCAGCCGTCCGTGGCACGCGCTCAGGAGTGAAGACTTCATAGGTCGGGTGCGGGTTGTAGGAGACCGGAACCCCGGGCCGCAGTCGCCGCAGGTCGTCGACATCCTGGCGCGAGTGCGCGATGAACGCCGCGGCCGACGAAAACGCGTAGCGCAGCAGCCACAAATCGATCCGCGACCGCTCATGCGGGATCGCGTTATGGCAGAGAAAGCAACTGGGTACCCGGCCCATAATCCGGGACAGATGCGCGATCGTCCCGAACGACGGCGCAAAGAAAGGATGCCACCAAGAAAAGATAACCAGCTCCGGCGCGAACTCGCGGATCCGACGTGCGGTTGTGACCCACGTCCACGGCGCGATTGAATCGATGGAGGCCTCGTGCTGGACGGCCAGCCCCGAGTCCGAGTGGTCGATCTGCGTCTTTCCTGGAAATAGGAGCTCCGGATACTGGCGACTGAGCGCGTAGAAACGCACGTCGTGCCGGCGTCGCAGGGCCTCGCAGAGCAGCGTGGTGTAGTGCGCGATCCCACCTCGAAAGGGGTGGGTCAAACCGACGAGGGCGAGTCGCATCGTGGCCCTGGCCACTCACTCCGCTACGATTCGTTTGATCGAGTAACCGCGATCGACGGCGGCCGCATTATATTGCGTGACCAGCAGTTCTCCGAGAAGCCCGATGGTGAAGAACTGCGCCCCCACAACCAGCATCAGAATTCCAAGACTCAGCGCCGGGCGGTCATGCATGACCCAACTCTTGTCAGCGACCAGCCCGGACGTGTAGAGGAAGTGAGCGATAATGAAAAAGCCGATCACGCTACCGCCGAAGCCGGAAGCCAGAATCCCGCTCAATCCCATCAGGTGCATCGGCCGCTTGGCAAAGCGGGTGATGAACACGACCGTCAGCAAGTCGAGCATGCCACGGATGTAGCGCTTGAGACCGTACTTGGACTGCCCATGCTTGCGCGGCAAGTTCTTGATCTTGATCTCGGCGATGGTGAACCCGCGCGCGGCGGCGAGCACGGGGATGTAACGGTGCAGCTCGCCATAAATGTGGATCTCGCGCAACACCTCGGCGCGGTAGGCCTTGAACGGGCAATTGAAGTCGTGGAGTGGGATCCCGGTGATCTTACGCACAACGCGATTGAAGAAGCGGGAAGGCAGCGACTTTTCCAGGTTGCCTTTGCCCTCGAACTTCCAACCGGTGACGACGTCGAAGCCCTCGGTGAGCTTGTCCAGGAACAGCGGAATCTCCGCCGGATCGTCCTGCAGGTCGGTGTCCATGGTCACGATGATCGACCCGCGCGCGTTCGCAAAGCCGGCACTGTAGGCTGCCGCCTTGCCGAAATTCCGTCGGAGCTGGATCAACCGCACGCGCCGCGGATCCTGGCGTTGAATCTCGAGGAGAACCTCGAATGAGCCGTCCCGCGATCCGTCGTCGACGAAGACCAACTCATAGTCGACACCGCGTATCGACAGCGCTTCGATGATGCGTTGGTGCAACTCGCGCAGACTGCCGGCCTCGTCGTAGACGGGCAGGACGAACGAAACGAGTCCGCCTGTAGTTTTTTCGTCTTCAGGCGTCGGCATGCCTCTCCTCGAGATCGCGGTAGGAGATCAGTTGGACGGACCCTTCCTGAACATACGCCCGGACCCGAGCGTCCTGCAAGCCGGCGAGCTCGAGGTCGCGGCGCATTGCGCGGCTCGGTGCCGTCGGGTCCTCGGCCTCGGCGTAGCCCGGATGGCACATCAACTCGGTCGTGCCCGGCAGAAGACCGCGCAACACTCTCAGCAGACCGTCGCCATCCAGCCGCTCCTGCCAGGCCAGACCGACGAACTGATCGGGCGTTTGAAGGCCGAGTGCCCGAACCCTCTCGCGCGCACCGCGGAAGCGCCAACGCAGGACGGTGCGACGGAGGCGGGCTGCCACTCCCGGCCCCCCGACGAACGGCAAGGGGTCTGACCAGCGCTCGTGCGGAATTCTCAATCGCCGAACTCCCGTCGATCTGGCGACGTCGAGGGCCGCGTCCAACACGCGCGGCAACGCGTGAACGTGCTTGTGGAAGTCCAGATGCGTCGGCTCGATGCCAGCACTGCGACAACGCTCGACTTGCGCGGCAAGCTCGACGCGAAGCTCGATCGGGTCCAAGCCGCCGCGAATCCATCGACGCGCGAGCCCGGCGGCGCTCCGGGGGAACGCGCCGTCCCGTTCCACGAGTGACGGCACGCGGGAAGCGCCGGCGATCGGCTCGCCCCAGACGAGGGTCAAGTGCACGCCGACGGCAAGTGCGGGGTGCGCCCGGGCCAGCGTCGCGGCCGCCTCGAACGCGGGCTGGTTGACCATGATCGTCGTCGAGGTCAACACTCCGGCGCAATGTGCATCGAGAATGCCGCGGTTCACTGCATCGGACATTCCGAAGTCATCCGCATTGACGATCAATTTTCGCGTCACAGCAACCCCGCCGCCCGGTAGGCCGCGACCGTTCGCGCGATGCCTTCTTCGAGTGGCATCCGCGGCTCGTAGGCCAACTCGCGCCGCGCTTTCGCGATCGAATAGCCGAAGTTGTCGGCCATCATCATCACGCGCGACCGGGTCAACATCGGTTCGAAACCGCAGGTGCGGCCAAGTGTCTCGAATGGCGGAGCCGCCAGACGTGCAATCCAGGTCGGGATCGAAAGTCGCGGCACGCTCACCCCGAGGGCCGTGGCGATCGCCCGCACCAGTTCACGTTTGGTCGCCGGTGCCGCGCCGCCGATGATGTAGAGTTCCCGCGACGCGCCGCGATCGAGCGCGAGCAGGATGCCGGTCACGACGTCGTCGATGTAGGCCGGGTGATTGACGCTCCGTCCCCCGCCGATGAACACGTAGCGTCCGCGGAGCACCGCACGAAACAGCGGCAGCTTGTGCGGGTCTCCGGGGCCGTAGGTAAAGGTCGGTCGGACCACGACGACCGGCAGTCCCCGCTCCACCGCGCGCGCCAACACCCTGCGCTCACCTTCGTACTTTGTCCGCTCGTAGTCGGTTGCCGGACGGCACGGACTCGTTTCGTCAGCCGTCGTTCCCGAAAGCGGACCCGTCACACCGCCGGCGCTGAGGTGGACGTAGCGCTCGATCCCGCTCCCGGCACAGCGCTCGAGCAGCGCGACCGCCGCATCGACATTCAAGGCGCGCAACAGCTCGGGGTCGGTACCCCACTTGCCGAGCAGGCTCGCTGCGTGGATCACCCGATTGACGCCAGACTCGATGCCGGCCAGACTCGAAGGATCGAGCAGGTCGCCGATGAAGAGCTCGGCGCCGCCAAGCTGCCCGGCATTTGCCCGGTCGCGCACGAGCGCGCGGACCCGATCGCCGCGGGCGACCAGCGCTTGGACCAGGCGACTGCCGATGAACCCGGTGGCGCCGGTGACGAGGACGATCCCGGATCGGGGGGGCTGGGGGGGACTCACCTTGGACAGTCTAGGAGATTCGAGTTCGCCGGAACAGGCGAAGCGTCTACGATGGCCGGATGACCGCCGAACCCGACAACGACCCTGCCCCGCCCCTTGACGGGATCCTCGTCGCCGACTTCTCGCGCGTCCTCGCCGGCCCGCTGTGCACGATGTTGCTCGCCGACGCGGGCGCGCGGGTGATCAAGGTCGAACGGCCCGGGGATGGCGACGAGACCCGACGCTGGGGCCCGCCGTTCGTCGGCAGCGAGAGCGCCTATTTCCTGGCGGTGAACCGCGGGAAGTCATCGCTGACGCTCGACCTGGGTCAGGCAGAGGGGCGGGCGATCAGCCGCCGATTGATCGGGCGCGCGGATGTCGTGGTGGAAAACTTTCTTCCACAGCAACGAACGCGTTTCGCGCTCGACCCGGAAACCGTTCGCCTGACGAATCGCAGAGCGGTCCTGTGCTCGATCTCGGGATTCCCGCTCGACAGCGATCGCGGCGCACTGCCGGCGTTCGACCTGCTCGCTCAGGCGACCGGGGGACTGATGGCGATCACAGGACCGGAGACGGGCGAGCCGAGCAAGGTCGGGGTCGCGATCTCAGACGTGTTGACCGCGCACTACGCGCATGGGGCCATTCTCGCGGCGCTGGTCGCCCGCTCACGGGACGGCGCCGGACGATCGGTCTCGGTCTCGTTGCACGGCGCGACCGTCGCGTCGTTGGTCAACGTCGCCCAATCGTTTCTCGTGTCCGGCGAGGAGCCGCGGCGCTGGGGCAACGCGCACCCGACGATCGTACCCTACCAATCGTTCCGGGCCAGGGATCGAAACTTCGTTTTGGCCGCGGCGAACGATTCTCAATTCGAAGCGCTCTGCACCCAGGTACTCCACGCTCCCGAGCTTTGCGGCGATCCGAGATTCAGCACGAACGCCAGCCGCGTCGGTCATCGCGAAGCGCTTGTTCCGCATCTGGCCGCGCGCTTCGCCGAGAACGACGCCGATCACTGGGTCTCCCGCTGCCGCGCAGCCGGGGTTCCCGCAGCGACTGTCGCCGGCCTGGGTGAAATCTTCGCCGACGAAACATCGACCGTCACCGTCGATCATCCGTCCTGCGGTCCGCTCCGGCTTCCGCGGGATCCCGTCCGTCGCGATCACGAACTCTCCCCTGCCCTCTTACCCCCGCCCCGCCTCGGAGAACACACGGACGCGCTCCTGCGCGAACTCGGCTTGACCCCCAGCGAAATCACCCACCTTCGTTCGCGGCACATCATCTGACGGAACCAAGACGGCTCTGCGGCTCGTTCGTCGGCACCCGGTGCGGATCGC
>JANNRU010000540.1:0-16089 GCA_031401755.1 Acidobacteriota bacterium
TCGGCCTCGACTTCGGAAAGGTGCGCATCGGACTTGCGCTCTCCGACCCCCTCGGCTGGACCGCCCAGCCGATCGAGACTCTGCGAAGGGTCGGCGACGGCCGTGACGCGAAGGCGATCTTGGCGGTCGCCCAGTCCCACGACGTTTCCGCCATCGTGATCGGTTTGCCCTTGCTCATGTCAGGCGTCGAAGGGGAGGCCGCGGCCGCGGTGCGGGCATTCGCGGCTCGTCTCGCGGCGGGGCGCCCAGATCTCGAACTCGTCTTCTGGGACGAGCGCCTATCCACGGCCGAGGCCGAAAGAATCATGATCCACGCCGATTTGAGTCGAAAGAGGCGCCGCGAGCGCGTCGACGCGGTAGCCGCAGTCCTGATCCTCCAGAACTATCTGGACGCCCGGGCCAGCGAAAGGTCGCGCGATGTCACGCCGTAGCGCAAGGATCCTGTTCCTCGGGGCTGCGCTCTTCTCGGTGACCGCGGGCATCGGCGCGTATTGGGCCTGGAGTGAGTTGAATCGCGCTCATCGCGGGTGGGCCGGATCTCACGTCGATCTCCTGTTTCAGTCGGGACTGGGGGCGGGGGAGATGATCGACCGTCTGGCTCATGCCGGCGTAATTGAGCACCCGCGTCTGGCTAGGCTCTGGACCGCGTGGCGCGGCAACGCCTCCAGGCTGGGGGCAGGGGAGTACCGATTCGATCGCGCTGCGAGCGCGCTCGAAGTTCTCGCACGCCTTGAACGGAGCGACGTTCTGTTGCACGCGGTCACGGTGCCGGAAGGACTGACGCTTGCCGAAACGGCGCGACGCTTCGCCGAAGGCGGCATCGCCTCGGAAATCGACATCCTCGCGTCGTTCCGCGACCCAGATCCCATTCGCGATCTCGTCCCGCAGGCGGAAGATCTGGAGGGCTATCTGTTCCCCGACACCTACTTGGTGCCGCAAAGCCTTCCGCCGGCTCAGATCGCGCGCCGGCTCGTGTTCCGGTTCCGCGATGTGGTCGGTGATCGATACGCGGCCCAGGCGCGCGAAGTCGGCCTGTCGCTCAACGACGCGGTAACGCTCGCCTCGTTGATCGAGAAGGAGACCTCACTCGCCGCAGAGAGGCCGAGGATCGCCGCCGTGTTCCACAATCGGCTCGGGCTCGGAATGCGCCTGGAGTGCGATCCAACCGTGCGCTTCGCGCTGGAACGAGCGGGGTTGCTCGTAACCCGACTCACCGCGGCGGAGCTGCGATTCGCATCGCCCTGGAACACCTACGTGGTCCAGGGCCTTCCACCGAGCCCGATCGCCAGCCCCGGCGCGGAGAGTCTGTCGGCGGCGGTGTCTCCGGCCCGGACGAACGAACTCTATTTCGTCGCCAATCCCGGTGGCGGGCACACGTTCTCGTGTGACTATCGGGATCACCTGCGGGCGTCGGCGGTGTGGCGTCGTTACGTTCGGTCGACGATGTAGCCCGCGGCGGGTAACGCGATTCCGTGGTAGTTGATCTCCCGCCGCCGCTCTTGGTCGCTCACGCGCTCGTTGAGCACGCCATGCTCGTTGATCTCTCCGGCCTGCAAGGCACGGAAATGAAATTTGCAGAATCCCTCAAGATACGGGGTATCCTGGCAAAACAGCGCCCCGCCGTGGCTCGTACGAAAGCGGCAATGGGTCACGACTGATCCTCGGGTGAAAGCGCATGATAGCAAGGCGCGTTACGGACGTGTCAGACCGATCACGAGATCGTCGTCCGGCCGGGCAGCGGTGAAGTCGTGAGCGCGGGATCGGGCCGGTTTTTGGGGACACCGGCCTTTGCGGTAGTTGGCCGCCAACTTGCAATCCTTGCGACCAATCCCCGATCCGGGATCCCGGACGAGTAGCTCCTGACCCCGGAGCTTCTCTACTTGTCGTCGGACCGGGGTGCGCGCGGACTCCGGGTTCCCGACCGGAACCTGAGCCCCCCTCCCCTCGCGGATGCCGCGCGCGCCCCGGTCCGACGCGTTTTTTGCGCGCCCCGGCTACACTGAGCGCCATGTCGACACCACGCGGGCGACGGCGATTCGAGCCGGCAGGTAACCTGCGCGCAGACGAGTTGCCGTTGCCAAGGCGCCTGGCCCAAGCGCTCGGCGTGGCGCAGGCGTGGCATGAAGTGGCGGGGGGCGCGCTGGCCGGGCGGGCGCCTGTCGAGAGGCTGGCGCGAGGCGTCCTGACGTTGCGTGAACCGCTTGAACCGTGGACCGCGAGATTTCGCGAGCTGGTCCCTGAGCTCGTCGCCAGGATGATCGAGGCGCACCCCGAGCTCGGTATCAAGTCCTACCGCGTGGTGGGTCTCGGCGCCGCCGCCGCGGCGCGACCGGTCAAAATCCACGCCGGGCGACGAATAGCCAAAAGCGGCGATCCCGACTGAACCACTGTTCGTCGCTGTGGCGTCCGATCTCGATATCGAGTTGCGCACCGATCGACGCGCCAATCGCGTAGTGTCGCGCGGATACGTCGCCCTCCTCCAGCTCGGCCCGCAGGAAGGGAGCGGGAAGCGCCGCTCCGAGAGGAAACGCGACCCGGGAGCCGATCCGCGCGCGAAGGGCGTCGTTTTTTCCGAAGTCGCTGTCCACGAGCAGCCCAATCCGAGCGCGTGCGTCGATGGCCACGGCCGAGAGCGTCGCGCCCCTCTTCCCTGGCCGATGCCAGTTCTCGGTCTCGATGCCCAACTCCACGGCGTCCACGCTCGTGACCTGGAAACCGGTCTGTCGAACGACATGGTTCGAACGATGGTTGAACAAGAGCCCGAGTAGGTTGCGGCCCGCGGTTCGAACAAAGCCGACATCGTAACGGTAGTAGAGGTCATTCACGTTCGCCGCGTGCAGCAACTGCGCGTCGATTTCGAACAGAGCTCGGGCCTTTGCGAACAGCGCCGGGGACTGGAAACGCAGCGCCAGTGCCAGCAGTCCTCGCTCATCGGCGACTCCTGCCGCGATCTCGCCATCGATCTCAGGCGCGGCGAGCGGGGTTCGGGTCGGTGTCGCGGCGGCCTCGACGTATTCAAACCCGGCAACCCAGCCGTCATGACCGAGTCCAAACGGATGGCGGTTGCGGCCATATCGCGCGAATAGCGCCGCCTCGCGTCCGTCACCCGCAGGCCAGGAAAACCGCGGACCGACCCAGGCATCGGTCCCGTTTTCATGGCCCAGGAGCGCGCTCACCGAGAAGTCGATCTGGACCGTCGGGTACCGCTGCGGGCTCCGCGCTCCCGAGAGTTGAACCCGGGCTCGACCGTCGAGCAGCGCATCGGCGTCGATCCGGGCTTGATCCAAGGCCACCCCGAGCCGCGAAGCCCAGGCCCAGCGACTACGAGAATCGTGAAGTCCAGTCCAGTTTCCGCCATAAAATTCCAGGCCGACCCAGCGAAGCCAACGTCCGTCGTCATCGTCGACTCGCTCCTGTCCGGTCTGGCCGGCAAAAAACCCGATCGTGGTCCCCGCCGATGACAGTGGGTGCCGCCACCCGCCGTGAACTTGATAGGTGACATCCCGAACGTCGAAGGTCGCGCCGGTTCGCGCCCCCTCGATCGCGGTTCGAAGTTCCATGCCGAGGGCGAAGGTACCTCGGTCTGTCCGCCAAGCGGCTTCGCCCCACAGGTCGCCCTGACCCGCAAGCGCGCCGTCCAGGTCGGCCGTCAGATGGCCGCCGACGCCGCGCTCCAATGCTGCGACCGGATCCCTCGAAACCGAGATCGCGACCAGCAGGGTCAAGCCCAGCCGACCGAGCACGTTCACCCGTGTTCGGCCGCTCACGCGCTAGGGCGCCCCGGCCTCGACTACGAACTCTGGCAGGTTCGTGATACCAGCGCCCGCGGCGTCGACGATCTCGATTCGGACCCTGTAGGTCCCGACCGGCCAAGCCTCGGTCGTGGGCTGCTCCCAGGCGAGCGTCCGGTCGGTGGCCCGCACGACCGTGGGTCGCCCGAGGGGAGTCCAACGACCATCGACCTCCCGCCCCTCGATACGGTACTGCACCTCGAAGGGGGGTTGGCCGCCGTAGATCTCGAACAACAACTTCGCAGCGACGCCTCGCCGAATCGTCGAGGTCACTCGGGGAACCACACGATACGGGCCGATATGGAACGGCTCGTCGTGCGAGGCGAGACTCGCGTAAGGGACCGCTTCGAGCTCGTCAGCCCAGACCAGATCGCTGGTTCGAAGTCGCGTTGAATCGGCGGCAACCATGACCGTACGACGTGCGATTCCCGACGCTCCGGATTCCGGATCGAGGACCACGACCGTCAACTCGTAGCTTCCGGGCGCGAGATCGATCCGACCCTGCGCCCGCCGCCCGCCGTTCGTGGCGAGGATTCGAAATGAGTCCTCGCCGAGTAGTCGCGGCCGCTCGGTGGCGTCCTGGGGGGTGAATCGAGCGATGACCGTCGGTGGATCCGGAGAACGGATCGAGGACAGATCCAGGGTCAGGACGGCGACCGTCACACCCCGTTCGCGGTTGAGGAACTGGGAGACGTCGAGAGACAGTGTGAGTAGGGCGAAGGATTCCACCGTCTCGACCCGCTCGAGCAGGACGCGT
This sequence comes from Acidobacteriota bacterium, assembly GCA_031401755.1. Lineage (GTDB taxonomy): Bacteria > Acidobacteriota > Polarisedimenticolia > Polarisedimenticolales > Polarisedimenticolaceae > JANNRU01. Next base: position 4,549 of record JANNRU010000540.1, read on the forward strand.
TCATGTGGCGGGACCTCTTGCATCTTCCCCAGATCGAGCATGACCGCCAGCTCGGAGCGGCCCGGGGATCCCAGAACCTTATTGAGCCGTTCGATCTTCAGCAGGATGGGATCCTCCAGCGCGCGGGCGTCGAAGAAAACACTCGAGAATCGCGGATCGTAGGTGACGCGATACTCGCCGCCGGCATCGGGGACGAACGGGACGACGATTACCGGATCGAGGTCCATCCGTTGTCCTGGGCGCCCGTCGTAGATCCAGCGCAGCAGTCCCGGGCCGGATCCAGGTGTGGCCTTCGTTTCGACGCGCCGGTCCTCCTGGATCTCGGTCGGGGCCCCGTAGAGGACGTAGATCTTCCCGCGGTCGGTCATCCAGCCGGGCCGTGGACTATCGATGAACAGCTCGTTCGCCGATTGGACACGCTCCCAGAACAGCTGGCGGTATTCGTTGGTCAACGTCCCCGGTGACGGATCCCTGCGGGCCCAGAATCGCTCGATGAACAGACCCCGTTGATCGTCCGTCTCCAAACGCCGGAATAGCTTCATCTCGTCGCCCTGCGTGATATACCGCACGGGACCGTCGATCCAGTCCTTGAGTTGGACCGCCTCCTTGGCGGCCTCGCTCGCCGGAGCGATCCCGAGCATGGCAGCCAGAAGGGCCAGTTGGAGCGGGGCCCTTCGCCAGTGCTCGCAAGCGCGATCCAGGCCGATCATGGGTCTGTTTTTCCCTTCTTCGAGACTTGGCACCGACGGCGCAGCGAGTATAATCGCGGGTCTTCGCGATCGCTCGGGTTCCCTGGGGGAGCGACAAAGGGGACTTGTTGTCCGAGCTTCGAGGGATAGATTAGGCAACGTCGATAGACTGAGGGCGCCGGGGTCGGAACCCGCGCTCAAATTCTGCGAAGGAGGTTAAGGCCCATGTCCCTATGGCAGAGAAACGATACCGAACCACCGGTCACGCGCACATCGACGGACGCTCAACCGGTTTCAGCACCCTCTACCCCCCGGGAGAATCGTATGGAAAAGCTCGTGAATATTGGTCAATCGATCGCCATCAAAGGCGAGCTGACGGGAAACGAGGATTTGACCATCGACGGAAAGGTCGACGGAAAGATCCTGCTCAAGGATCACAACCTGACGATTGGCGCCAACGGAAAGATTTCGGCGGAGCTCCATGCGAAGACCGTGATCATCATCGGTGAAGTCGTGGGCAATATCACGGCGGATGACAAGATCGAGGTCGCTGCCTCCGGGGCAGTGCAGGGCGATCTGCGGGCTCCGCGAGTCGTGATCAGCGACGGGGCGCGTTTCAAGGGCTCGATTGACATGGAACGACGGCCCCAGCCCGGTGGCGCTGCGGCGGGCGCGAACGCCTCGTCGGGCATGACCGCGGGTTCCCCTGGTGCTGCTCGGCCTGCCACGGCCGGAATAGCTGCCAAGGGCTAACGCGGCTCGATCTCGCGTGTCGATGTTCCGTCTGAAAGAGGCCGCCGTGGCCTGGCTCGGCGCCGCGGATCGCGATCCACTCGCGGTCCCGGCGGCGCACGCTTGTCCGAGTCTCGACCGGGCCTTGCGCCGCGCGATCGACTCGGGGAATCGTCCGGCCATTCTCGATCTCGGCCCGCTTTGCGGCGACACCGTGATCGGTCTGGCGGCACGTGGCGCGCGCGTGGCGGTCGAGCAATACCGCGCTCCACGACCGACGCCGGCCAAGGTTCGGGGCCAGCCGGACCCCGTGCTCGATCCGGTGCTTCTGGCGCAGGAAGCGGACGCCTTCGAGATCGTCATCGCCTGGGAGCAAGCCGACCGCACACCCCCCGACCGTTTGCGTGAGTTCGGTGCGGAAATCGCACGCGTGCTGGCGCCGGCCGGTGTCGCACTCCTGTTCTGCCGCGACAGCGTGGGTCGACCATCGCCGTTTGACGATCCGATCGCCCGTTGGCGGTTGTGCCCGGATGGCCAGTTGTTTCGCGAGGTAATGGCGACCGAAGCCGGACCGCGCTGGGTCCATGCGAATCGCGACATCGAACGGGCCTTTGCACCGCTCAGGGTCGAGGGTGTGCATCTGCAACGCAACCGGGTGCGAGAGATCTTGCTGCGCAAGAGCTGACCCCGGCGCCGCGTGCGGCGACGCGGCGTTAGTTCCCCTCCGGAGTTTCGATGCTCGCACGGCGTTTGGAGCAAATCGGGTTCTCGGCCACGTTGGCGATCAGCGCCCTGGCCCGCAAACTGCGTGCGGACGGCGTCGATGTCGTCGATCTGAGCGCGGGCGAGCCCGACTTTCCGACACCGGAGGATGCGAAGCGTGCGGGCAAACTCGCCATCGACGACAATCGCACCCGCTACACGGCGACCGAGGGGATTCCCGAACTTCGTCAAGCGATCGCTGCCGCGATCGAACGCGAACGCGGGGTCCGCTACGAACCGTCCGACATTCTGGTCTCGCCCGGCGCGAAGGCCAGCCTGTTTTTTGCGGTGTTCGCTGCCCTCGATCCCGGGGACGAAGTCCTCATCCCGTCGCCCTACTGGGCGAGCTACCCCGAGCAAGTGCGGCTCGCCGAAGCGGTACCGGTCTTCGTTCCGTGCGACCAGCAGGCCGGGTTCAAGCTCGACCCCGATCGGCTGCGACAGTACCTGACGCCCCGGACCCGCGCCCTGTTGCTCAATTATCCGTCGAACCCCACGGGGGCTTGCTACGACCGCCGCGAGCTTGCGGCGATCGCCGAAATCGCGATCGAACGGGAGCTATGGATACTCTCCGACGAGATCTACTCGCGGCTGGTCTACGACGGGTTCGAGTTCACCAGCATCGCCGCGCTTGGCGACGAGATCCGGCAGCGCACCGTGATCATCGACGGGATGAGCAAGACCTATTCGATGACCGGCTGGCGGATCGGCTATGCCGCCGGCCCCACGGCGTTGATCGCAGGTATGGCCAAGCTACAGAGTCACGTGACAAGCAATCCGACCTCTATTTCCCAGTGGGCGAGCGTCGGCGCGCTGGCCGGCGACGACCAGGAGATCGTGCGCCGAGTGGCGGAGTTCGCGTCGCGTCGGGGCATCGTGATGGAAGCGCTCACGCAGCTTCCGGGCGTTCGCTGTGTCGCACCTGCCGGCGCGTTCTACGCGTTTCCCGATGTTTCTGCTTTTTTCGGGGCTCGAGTCCAAGACGGACGGCTCGACTGCGGGCAGGACTTCGCCCGGTTTCTGTTGGATCAAGCAAATGTCGCCGTCGTTCCGGGAGAGGCGTTCGGTTCCCCGGATCACGTGCGATTGTCGTTTGCCGCGCCGATCGATCGTGTGCGCGAGGGACTGCGGCGCATGACCGACGCTGTCTCGAATCTCAGCTTCTGATCGTCTCGGGGGCTTACTGGACCTCTTCAGGACCGGGCACGAGCGGCAGTTCCTCGCGTTCGGTTCGGGTGACCAGGGTTCGATGATCGCCTCGAATCGTGACGTGTGTCGCGCTGCTACGATCCCGCGCCGCCCGAACACTGCCCTCCGTGACCGACTTGGCCTTCTTCGGTTGTGAGAGTTGCTCGACGTAGCTGCGGCCCAGGCGGTGGAAGTGCTGCTGTAGTGCTGACAGTTGTTGACGTGCCCTCGACGTGTTGAAACGGATCGACTCTTCGCGGCGGAAGGCCTCCTCCAGCGCGGCAAGATAGGGCGCGACGTCCTCTGCGAGCGAGATTCCCTTGCGTCCGAACAGATCCCGTACTTGGGTCACAAATGCTTCCGGTGCGCAGGTGAGCCGAGCAAGGCAATCGATTTGATCGGCGATCGACTTCATTTCGTAGCTCATGGGCCCTCCTGGTTCGTGTGCGCTGGATATACGAACAAAGCCGATGGAATCAAGACTCGGGACCGTGCTCGCTGTAGAACGGCCGCCGAAAACCCGGACAAGGCCGCCGAGACGGGGGCCAAACGCAGGTTGCCAGTGCTAAATTGCCGAGGAGCGACGCGCGGGGGCATCCGGACTCGCGCAGCGGAGACTCCTAATGAAGAGCAACCCTGAGTGGAGCAAGGACTTGCCGGTCGGTCAGAGAGTCCGTTACGGACTCACCGATATGACAGGTGTGATCCTCGATTCGGCCTGTCAGTACGCGCATCCGAAGGCACCCGCGGTCTACTCCTATCTCATTCGCTGGGAGGATGGGCAGGTGCAGGCGCTGACCGAGGCCGCATTCCAGGGTGATCTTGGTATCGAGTTGATCGACTGAACCGTGGGGATGGCTCACCAGCGCGGGCGGGGCGAGTGGGCCCGGTTTTGCGGGACCGCTTTGGTTCTCGCTCTAGTTCTGGTCGCCGGATCCGTTCCCGCGACGGAGTTCCGCGGCGACCAGATCGGCACTGTCGTGGCGGTCCTGGATGGCGATACGCTGATCGTCGAGCTTGACGGGCGGCAAGGTCGAGTCCGCATCTGCGGGATTGACGCTCCGGAACGCGGAAGAGCGGGACGGAGGCCGGAATTCTTGGCCGCCGCGGCGACTGCGTTCACACAGCGTGCGGTACTGGATCGATCGGTTCGCCTAGAGCGGGAAGACGGCGTCCCCGACCGAGACAGGTATGGGCGTCTGCTTCGACACGTCATTACGCCAACGGGGGAGTCCCTGGCCGAGCAACTCCTGGCCGCGGGCTTGGCGCGCGTCTACCGGAACACGGAGTCGAGCCGTCGATCCCGGTTCGAGGCGATCGAGGAGCAAGCTCGGGGGCGGCGCCTCGGAATATTCGGCCCTCGGGGTCGGTCGAGCCGTGAGCCGCCGTCTGACGATCGTCGGTAAGTTGAAATCAATGGTGCCGAAGAGAGGACTCGAACCTCCACGAGCTTGCGCCCACTAGAACCTGAATCTAGCGCGTCTACCAATTCCGCCACTTCGGCTGACGACGGGGCTAAGCTAGCAACGCCGGACGAAGAGTGTCAAGGTGCACGAGTGGCACGACGCAAGGATCGTTCGCCCTCCTGGGATCGAGAAGAGGACGCCGCACGGGCGATCCTCGCTTTCGTTCGGCAGCCAAAGTATCGGGCGCTGACCCAGCGAGAACTGCTTCATCACCTGCAGGTTTCGCCAGCGGATCGCGGGCGAGCACGCGCGAGCCTCGATCGGCTCGTTGAAACGGGGCGCCTGACACTTTCTGCCGGCGGCAAAGTCGGAGTGGGACGATCGCATCAGGACGGCGCTCGCGGCGCGACGATCGATGCGTTCGCGGGGAGTCCCCGCGAGATCTGGGGCTTGTTTCGCGCCGCCGAACCCGGGGGAGTGATCGAGCCGATGGGGTCCGGTTCGGTCGGTCCGGCACTGCACGTACCGGGAGCGTTTCGCCACGGAGCGCTCGAGGGTCAGATCGTGCGGGCGAGCGTCATGCCGGCCTTGCGTGGCACCGACGTGCCAACTGCGAAAGTGCTCGAGACTCTCGGGGCCTTCGATGCGCCCGGAGTCGATCTGCGCGTGATCACCGGGCGCTACGGCTACAGCGCCGCATACCCGGAGCCAGCCTTGGCCGAAGCCGACGAGGTCGCCCGTCTGGCCGATAGTGCGGCTCATGGCAAGCGGGAGTCATTCGACGACCCGCCGCCGGTCACGATCGACGGCGCACACGCGAAGGATTTCGATGATGCGATCGCGGTAAGCGAGCTGTCGGACGGCGGTTTCCGCCTGTGGGTCCACGTTGCCGACGTTTCGCACTTCGTCCGTGAAGGATCGCCGATCGATGCCGAGGCGCGCCGTCGTGGGACGAGCGTCTACCTACCGGAACTCGTCATTCCGATGCTGCCGGAACTGCTATCCAACGATCTCTGCTCGCTCCGACCCGGCGAGGATCGCCTGGTTCAAACCGTGATCATCGACTACCGACCGTCCGGGGACGTGCGGCGGGTGCGCTTCGCCGACGGTTTGATTCGTTCGGCGGCGCGGCTGACCTACGGGCAGGCGGCAGCGTTGATGGGGAACGCGACGGTCAAGGGCGTCGGTCCGCAGATCGGCACCATGTTGCGCGCGGCCGGTCGGCTCGCCGAGATGCTCGCGGCACGAAGGCAACAGCGGGGCAGCATCGATTTCGATCTGCCGGAGCCGGAGTTGCTGCTCGACGTGCAAGGGGCGATGACCGGGATCGTTTTTGAGCCCCGGACCGCCGCACATCGGTTGATCGAAGCGTTCATGATCGAGGCCAACGAGGCGGTCGCCGCGCGACTGGTCAAAGCCGAGCGGCGTGCGCTGTTCCGGTCGCATGAGCCTCCGGACCCGACGAAGGTCGAGGTTCTCTCCGATTTTCTCGCATCATTCGGTGTCGAGTTGGGCGACCTCGATCTGGAGGAGAACCCAGAAGCGCTCAGCCGCGCGCTCGCGTCGGCGACCGCGCTTGACGCCTACCCGATCATCGCCCAGGCGACCCTGCGCACGATGAAGCAGGCGCGCTACAGCTCCCAGAACGAAGGTCACTTCGGATTGGCCTCCTGGGCCTACTGCCATTTCACCTCGCCCATTCGACGCTACCCCGACCTGGTCGTGCACCGTGTCATGCGTGACCTGCGGCGGCGCAAGCCATCGCGGGTCGAAGCAACAGGGGAGGATCTCGACGCGCTGGCACTTGAGTGTTCTGAACTCGAACGGCGGGCAGAGGCTGCCGAGAGAGAAATCTTGGCTTGGAAGAAGGTCGCGTTCATCGCCCGGCAGCTCGGAACGGTACATGCCGGACTGATCACTGCGGTGGTTCGTTTCGGACTCTTCGTGCAGCTTCGGGAGACCGGCGTGGAGGGTCTGGTGCGGATCGAAGTCTTGGGCGATGAGTGGTTCGAGTACGACGAGCGCTGCCAAAAACTCACCGGTTCTCGCAGTGGGAGGAGCTTTCGAGTGGGAGATCCGATTGACGTTCGTGTCGTCCGCGTCGACCGGGCGAAACTTCGGGTCGATCTCGAGCTCGCGGAACGTCCGGCGTCGGGTTTGCGCGACGACCGGCGTCCGCGACCCTCGCGGTCGCGGGATCGCGCGTCCGGTGGTCGCCGGTCGACGCTCACGCGAAACTGATGACCGGTGCGGCGCGGATGATACAATCGCCGGACTGGACGACGGAGTCTTTGCGGGGGTGCTGAATGGGACAGTGCGCGAGAGAGATCATGACACCGGATGTCGTCGCCGTATCACGGAAGATGGACCTGCGAGACTTGGCTAAGCTGTTTCTGGAAAAAGGCATTTCCGGCGCCCCGGTCATCGACGACGACGGCGGACTGGTCGGGGTGATCTCCCAGACCGATCTGATCTTCTATCAGCTGACTCGCGACGACGAACTGCGCGTCGACTCCCACTTTTATCAGAGCGCGCGGGTGGAAGGTCACTCGCTGCCGCGCGGGTTCCAAGTCGAAGACCTCAATACCGGACGCGTCGAGGACGTCATGACCCCGATCGTCCACGCGGTGAACGAGACGACACCCGTCCCGGCGATCGCCCGAATGATGACTGACGAGCACATCCACCGCGTGATCGTCGTCCGCGGGCGGCGCGTGACCGGGATCATCTCCGCCCTGGACGTCTTGCGTGCGATGCAGACGGGCGGTCCCGCGGCGAAGAAACGCCCCAGCGACAAGAAGACTCCAGCAAATTCAGGAATTCGTCGGGCGAAATCCGTTCCCCGCAAGCGGGTTACCAAAGCGACGGCTCCCCGGAAATCGAAGGCACCTGCGCGATCGACTCAGCGCCGAGCCCCGGTAAAGCCTCGGTAAATCGGCTTCGCAACGGTGGCGACCCGACACAGCCGCTCCGATACTCATTGCGGTGTTGGTGAGAACTCGTCCCGCGTGGAGATCGATACGTGACCCATCAGTTCCCGCCTCCGGAATCGTCTACGAACCGCGAGAACCTGGCTTCCGGTATCAGCTTGATCGTCCTGCTCGGGATCGGGTTGGGATTGGCCTACAACTTGTTTGGCCAGCGCGGTGGAACTTGGGGCTTGGACTGGATCGGGCGGGAACCCACCGCCGATCTGGCGAAGCTTCCGACGCCGACGGGCGCCAGAACCGAGACGGGCTTGTTGACGAACGTCGACGATCCTTTGGCGTTCGGCGGTGGCGGACTGTCCGAGATTCCTGAGATTGATCGGCCGATCCAGATCGAATTGAGCGCCCTCAAGCAATACTACGACGCTGGGGTCGTCATTTTGGTCGATGCTCGCAGCCCCGAGGAGTTCGCGGAGGGGCATATCCGAGGAGCCGTCAATTTACCCTTCGAAGCGGTCGCGACCGATCCCGTGCGTCTCGAGCAGTTCGATCCTGATGGAAAGGCAATCGTGACCTACTGCGGAGGCGGAAGCTGCGAGATGTCGATTGAACTGGCGCAGTTGCTGCTGTTCCAGGGCCATCGCAAGGTGCTGGTTTTCATGGGCGGTTTTCCGGAATGGGTCGATGCGAACTACCCGCGGCAGGTCGGAGTGGAAGGATGAGCGGTATGCGCGCGTCAATCGATTGGATCCGTCACCCCGCGATCCTTCGGAGCGCACAGATCTTGATCGGTCTGGTCTTCATCGCGGCATCGCTGGCGAAGATCGGAAATCCACGATCCTTCGCACTCAATATTCACCACTACGACCTGATCCCGGTCGCTTTGGAAAACCTGCTCGCGATGACGCTGCCATGGATTGAACTGGTCGCGGGGCTGGCGCTGATCGCCGGGGTGCGAGCACGCGCGGCAGCGCTCCTCGCGTTGCTGTTGATGATCGTCTTCACGTTCGCCGTGCTCGCTGCGGTCGGGCGAGGCATCGACATCGAATGCGGCTGTTTCGGAACGTCTGACGGCTCACGGGTCGGGGTCGAGAAGCTGCTACAGAATCTCGGTCTCACCGGCCTCGCCGTGGTGGCCGGGCTTCGCCGCCGCTGATCGGTCAGGAGGCGACGCGCAGACGGCTGACGGCGACGGTTAGGCGAGACTTGGTTCGGTCGGCCGTTTTCGAGTGGATCACGCCCAGCTTTGCTGTCCGGTCGACGATCGATAGCGTCGGCCGAAGCAGGCTGTCGGCCGTACTGCCGTCCCCCGCCTCGACCGCTTTGCGCAGGCGCTTGACGGCGGTGCGCAGCCGCGAGCGGTGCAGACGGTTACGCTGGCGCCGGTCCAGACTCTGTCGGTGCTGTTTGGTTGCGCTCTTATGATTGGCCATCTGGACGGCACTCCTGAATTCTGCGATTGGGACCCACGGATCGTAGCCCATTCGGGGCGAGACCGTCAACCCGGCTACCCCGTCACGCCGGAACGCCAAGGGACGCGAGCTTGTCGCGGGCGATTCTCGATTCGTCCGTCTCGGGAAAGGTCTTGATTACGTACCTCAACTGGACGATCGCCTGCCCCACCTGATGCTGCTCCAGAAACGCAAGCGCCTTTTTTAGGTTGGCAGCGGCGAGTTTCTCGCTGGTCGGGAAACGGTCGAGCAGCTTGTCAAACGCGGCGACCGCCTCGGGGTAGTTGCCCTGACTGAAGAGACACTCCCCGATCCAGTACTGCGCAGTGTCTGCCTGGGGATTCTCCGGGAAACGCTCCAGGTATTCTTCGAAGCCAGCCACGGCAAGGGCGTAGCTGCCCTTCGAGAAATCGGCATAGGCCGTGTTGTAGAGCGCTTCGGGGTCGGGGACCGCTCCGGGGGTCGCTTGCGAGTTTGAAGGAGCGGGAACGGCGGGGTCCATTGCGGGCGATCCGCTCACGCGATCCGGCAGGGAGGACCCTGAGGCCGCTCTCCGGGAGAGCGCCAAGGCCTGGCTCAATTCCTGCGCGATCGCGTCGAGCCTTCGATCGAGGTCGGCGAACTTCTGCGTGCTGATCGAGGACTCGCGATCGAGCCGGACGACACGCTCCCCCAAGTCGGCTAGGTCCGATCGCGAGGGTGCGCTCTCGGCGGCCGCGGCGCGCTCGTCGATCTTGGCGAACTTTGCGTCGGCCTCAGTCTGGCTGGCCGCGATCTTCCGTAACTCGTTGCTGAGATCGGCGACGTCCTTTTCGAGACGCGAGATCTGATCGGGCATGACGCAGCCGAAGGCTGTGGCGACGAGCAGGAGCCCCGTTACGCCCTCAATTCCACGCAGAAGCGGTCGCGCGCGCATGCTGGTTACTCGACCAGGAAGGCGGCCCGCCGATTCCTGGACCAAGCGGCCTCCGTGTGACCGCTCTCCGCGGGGCGTTCCTCGCCGTAGCTGACGGCACGGATGCGCGAGGCAGGAATCCCGAGCGTCGCCATGTAGTCCCGGACCGAACTCGCGCGGCGGTCGCCCAGCGCGAGGTTGTACTCGATCGATCCGCGCTCGTCACAATGACCTTCGATGATGATGCGGTACTTCGGATGGTCGCGGACCCAGTCCGAGTTGGTCTTCAGTGCGGCGCGGGCATCCGCTCGGAGCTCACTGCGATCGTAGTCGAAGTAGATGGTTTGCAAGACCCCGCTGCGATTGACGGCGGCGGCGTCGAGATCGACCTCCTTGACGGTCGTCTCCTCAGGCGGAAAACTGTCCGTGTCGTCGCCAGCTTTCGGGGTAGTCTTGGGGATCTCGGCGGGCGTGCTGGTCGGTACGGCGGGAATCGTGTCGACTCCCTGCGACGTCTTTTTGCACGCCGGAACGAGCGTGATGACGAGCGCGAGCGCAGAGAGAAGAGCGGTCGATCGGTCAAGACGCATGATCGGGACTCCTAGTGTGTTCAGGACGGGCGCTGCCACACCCGTCGGACATTTCGTAACTGCGCATTATCGAGGATCGCCTGCCTCGCCGCAAGGAGACTCCGCTCACCGGGACCAGTCCGGCGTCGAACAGTTGCCTCCGGTCGTGCGCTGACGGACGTCGGTGCCGTCGGACCGCATGGTGTAGATGTCGTAGGTCCCTCGGCGGTTCGAGGCGAAGACGAGGTGACGGCCGTCGGGAGACCAGCGCGGATTTTCGTTATTACCGGCGTTGCGGGTCAACGGGGTCAGGCGGCCGGTCGGAAGATCGAGCAGGAGAATCTCGAACCGACCCTCGATCCGAGATGCGAAAGCGATCTGGTCGCCTCGTGGCGACCAGGCCGCCGACTCGTTGTAGTTTCCTTCCCAGGTCAATCTCCGGACGTTCAATCCGTCGGTATCCATGACGAAGATCTGGGGATTGCCGCTGCGGTCGGAGGTGAACGCGATCTCCCGGCCGTTCTGGGAAAATGCCGGGGCGGTGTCGATCGCGGGGTGGTGGGTCAGGCGGCGGTTCTGACCGGTTCGACGATCAAGGATGTAGATCTCGGTATTGCCGCCGACATTTGACGTGTAGGCCAGCAGGTTCCCGTCCGGGGACCATTCCGGGGCCGAACTCAACTCGCCGCCGACGGTCGGCAGGTTCTTTAGCTTCCCCTCACTGGACATGACGTAGACGCCAGGTTGTTTGCCGCGCCACGACACGAAGGCCAGTTCGTCCCCGTCCGGAGACCAGGCCGGGGACAAATTGATCGTACCGGAAGTGGTCAATCGACGGATGCGTTGCCCGTCGTAGTCCATCAGGTAGATCTCTTTGCCCTCGCCGTACTTCGAAACGAACGCGATCCTCGTCGCCGCGCTC
>JANNRU010000541.1:0-2745 GCA_031401755.1 Acidobacteriota bacterium
GGAGCACCACATCGGATTCCTTCCGATTGAGGACGACTCGCACGGGTGTTTCTCCGACGCTCACGCCTTTCACCGAGACCGAGGCGCCGGCCGGCGCGGACAGCACTCGGATTCCCTGCGTCCGGCCGTGACCGATCGACGCACAGCCGGATGTCAGGAGCCACGCCGCGAGAACTAGGAGCCCGTGGTGAAAGTCCGCCGTCGCACCGAGACGAGCGATGCGCCCGGCTGGCAAGGCGACCGAGGAGCCGCGAATATCGGGAATATTCGGGCGACGAGCAACGCAGCCCAGCCGGGATGCAGCGTTCGTCGAATGCAGGCCGACTTTCACCACGGGCTCCTAGGTACTGGCTCTCGAGCCGTCGCGCTCTTGTCAATCCCTTCATACTCTTCCTCTCTGGCTACGACGGACCATTCATCGCTTTCCCAGCGGAATCACGGCGCCCGCGGTGAACCGGAAGAAGTTCGTCGCGCCGACGTCTCCTTTGTGAAACACGCGAATGTAGTCAAAGCCCACCCGAACGCCGACGCGCTTTTCGGGGTAGAAATTGAAGCCGCCGCCGGCCTGCACGCCGAACTCGGTGTCCGATTGGTTTATGGTCTGCGTGGAAGACACGCCGCCGATGTTCGATGTGGCCGTCGCCTTGGCGCCCGCCCGCACGCCGCCCGCGAGCACTTGCGCGAACGGCACGGCCTTCGCTTGCTTCCGGCTGCTGAACCGCACACCGCCCAGGAACTCATAGAGCGACACGCTGCCGTTCGCTGAGATGGTCGAGGCGCCGACCGTCATCGTTTCCGACAGGCTCGAATAACTGCCCGACACCTGGCCGACCAGACTCACGATCCTCGGCGCGTTGAGCGCGATGTCGGCAAACCACCCCTTCTTCAAGTTTTCGCCGTCGCCGCGCAGAAACTGATACCCGGCCGCCAGTTCCGCTTTCAGCGGCGCCTGAGCAAACGCCGGCGCGGCCACACCCGCGACGAGCAACGACAGCACCGTGACACCCACGTACTTCCGAAGACCCTTCATGATCCAAAACCTCATCGAGCCGCCCTATGCGGCGTGGAACGAGACTTGTCTCTTGGATGCGCCGGGGGTCGGCCGATCCGACCATGGGGACGTTCGTTCCTGCTCTTAAAGACGGTAACGCCCAGACGAACCGAACGCGAATCCCGGAGACTCCTATTCCCAGACGGGGATTCCGACGACTTGCGTCCAGGGACCCCATAAAAGGCCGGGCGAGGCCTTCAGGACCACTACTACAGTCTTCGAGTGTGTCTTGACGCTCGCTCAATCGAGCAACCCGGCGGTCGACCTGCGGGTCGCGGCCCGGGATGCGAACTGGGTGCCCTTCTGGCTGAACAGCACTTCACCGCGGATGCCAACGCTCTTGTCGAGTGACTTGGCGACGAAGATGCCGGCCCCCCAGATCGTCAAGGGCGTCGATCCCGCTCGTCCAGCGTGATGATCAGCGTGCTGTCCCTGAAGTCCTCCTGCCTCAGCCGCAGCCTTGCTTCGAGCAGCCGCCCGCCGGTGCCATCGAACAGGGCATCCCCCGTGATCTTCCCCGGTATCTCCAACTTCGCCCGCTTGGGCGGCTTCGTCGTGATCCGTTCGTCCACCTCCACCGAAACCCGCTGCCCCGTGAGCTTGCCATCCCCATCATTTATGCCCCGGTAGGTGTACGTGAATGCCTGCGACAGCATGGCCGTTGACGGCAGGTGCAACTCGGCCTCGTGGTTCCACCGCCCGCCGAGATCAACACCGGCCTCGGGGAAGTTCAGCACGACCAGTGTCAGCCGGCGCACGAGCCCCAGGTCCGAAACCGGGTCGAAGAAGAAGCCGGCCAGCTCCCGTGCGGCCACCGCCCCGAAGTGCTCCGCGAGCTTCTGGGGCAACCTGAGGTCGGTGATGCGGCCACGCCGATCCATCTGGAAGGTGAGTTCGGCCCCCGCCATTGCACTGAACAGGTCGGCCAAGGCCCGCTGGCCCTTACCCTCGGCCGTCCCTTCCTTGGTGTCGTGCTTCACCTCGAAGGCACCGCCGAGGCCCATGTCGCCCGAGGCGGTGAAGCGGACCCGGTCGATGCGCACGCCCACCTGCCATCCGCCCTCTACGTCGTCCGTCACGGTCCACGTGGTGTCCAGCGTGAGTTTCTCGGTCAGCCCTCGGTCAGCCCCACCCAGTTTGGTCGTCTCCTCGATGCTGTACCGGAGGCTTTGGCCCTTCGCCAGCTTCCAGCGGAGTGTGACTTGTCCGAGTGCTGCGGCAAACGCCGGCGCAGCCACACCCGCGACGAGCAACGACAGCACCGTGACACCCACGTACTTCTGAAGACCCTTCATGATCCAAAACCTCCTCGAGCCGCCCTATGCGGCGTGGAACGAGACTTGTCTCTTGGATACGCCCGGGGTCGACCGATCCGGCCATGGGGACGTGCGTTCCTGCCTTAAAGACGGCAACGCCCAGACGAACCGAACGCGAATCCCGGAAATTCCAATTCCCAAGCTGGGACTACAAACGACCCGCGCCCAGGGACCGCATGAGGGTTGGGCGGGGCCTTCAGGACCCCTGCTACACTTTTCGAGTGTCTTTTGACTCTCCCGCACTCGAGCAACTCGGAGGTCGACGTGCGGGTTGTGGCTCGGGACGCGAACTGGGCGCAGTCGATAGCGCGTCATTGAACCGTCCGGAAAGCGCTGCCCTGCTGCATGAGGCCCGTCGGGGTTCTCCGGATGCCCTCG
>JANNRU010000542.1:0-3226 GCA_031401755.1 Acidobacteriota bacterium
AAATGTTTCGGGAAAAGGGGCCAGGACCGCGCACGCCAGAGGGTGTAGACAAGAAGTTCTTCGAGTTCCTGAGATCGATGACTCAGGAGCTGATGGCCAAGCGCGAGATCGTCACGCTCGACATCCAGGATGCCGCTGAAACGGGTTTGGGCGGGATCGGTCCGGACGGGCAGCCCTACCGAGTCGATCTGGACTGGTTCTTCGACCAGTGGCTGCGCGGAGCCGGGATTCCGCAATACCAATTTGTCTACGACGCCAGACCGACCGAAGACGGAAGCTACATCATCGAGGGAACCATCAAGCAGCGGGTGGTCGTCGGCAGTGCGGCAAACGTGCAGCCGCTGCCCGGGGTGTTCTACAAGGGAGTCATCGACATTTCGGTCAAGACCAAATCCAAGCAGGATTTTCAACAGCGTGTCGTCCTGCAAGGCGAGGAAACGCCGTTCCGTCTCAAGGTCCCCGACAAGCCGATCGAGGTCGCGCTGAATCGCGAATCCGGGATGCTGTCCCACGAGATCCTGGTAAACACGGGCTGGTGTCGCGGCCTAATCGTGTAGACTGAAGCGGGCGTCCCTGCGGACGCCCGCTTTTTGTTTGTGTCGGGTTTGCGCGCCTCAGACGCGACGAATGTATTCGAAGTCGATCGGCTGGTTGTTGACCCCGCGCGCGGGTGCCGCGATCCAGTTCGCCATCTTTCCCAACTCGAGGACGGGCTGCATCAACTGCTTGACATAGGCCCTGTCGGCCGCGGTCGGCAGCCATTCGTCCCGTCGCCGCTCGAACTCGGCGGCAGAGATCGGTGTCCCGCTCGGATCAAAATGGAATCCGGAGTAAACACCCATCTTGCGATTGAAGCGCCGGCTGGGAAGCTTGATTTCGAAATCGACCCCGGCCTCGGCGATCGACTTGTTCCAACGATCGACACCGCGCTGATTGTCGTCGACGTAGGCATCTCGTAGCACCTCGTTCATCGCGTTCCTCAGCGGTACCGAGCGGCGAGTCATCTTCCCGTCCTGCATGAGGTCGATCTCGTACTCTCCGACCAGCGCGATGTGGTCCTCGTAGCGGTCTTCTTTGGCCCGTCCCTTGAGCCCGGAGGCGAAGTAGTCGGCGGCGTTAGAAGAGATCTCGCCGCCGAACAGGTCGAGACTCGACGAGTACCAGAAATTCACGAAACGCTGCACGGTTCCCAAATCGATCCCACCCTGCGCGCGGGCATCTTCGTTCTTGTCCCGTTTCATCAACTCGCAGGCTCGACTGATCACCCGACCAACGCCGGTCTCGCCGACGAACATGTGGTGGGCTTCCTCGGTCAGCATGAAGCGGGTCGTCCGCGAGAGTGGGTCGAATCCGCTCTCGGCGAGGGCCAGCAACTGGTACTTGCCGTCGCGATCGGTGAACATCGTGAACATGAAAAACGAGAGCCAGTCTTCGATCGGCTCGTTGAACGTGGTCAGGATGCGGGGCTTGTCGAAGTCACCGGAACGGCGCTCGAGCAACTCCTCCGCTTCTTCGCGCCCGTCTCGCCCGAAGTAGGCGTGGAGCAAATAGACCATCGCCCACAGGTGCCGGCCCTCTTCGACGTTAACTTGGAAGAGGTTTCGACAGTCGTACATGCTCGGTGCGGAGCCGCAAAGAAGCCGCTGCTGTTCGACGCTAGCCGGCTCGGTGTCGCCCTGGGTGACGATGATCCGTCGGAGCGCGTTGCGAAACTCCCCCGGCACCTCCTGCCAGGCCTCTTTCCCGTAAGAGTCCCCACAGGGGATTCTCCTGTCGGCCTCCGGCAGCGCGAGGAAAATACCCCACCGATAATCGGACATCTTGACGTAATCGAAGTTCGCCCAACCCCTCGAGTCAACCGAGATCGCGGTTCGCAGATAGATCTGATCGGCTTGGTACTCGGCCGGTCCGGCGTCGTTCCACCACTTCAGATAATTCGGTTGCCATTGCTCCAAGGCGCGGAGCAACCGCCGATTGTCGTGGAGATTGACGTTGTTCGGAATCTTTTCGTGCAACTGCATCAGGTCCTCCGGAAATCAAAAACGGGTCGCTCGGGACGGCCATAGAGGGTCAACGCACCCTTCTCGCCAACGGCGTTGGGCCGCTGGAAGATCCAGTTCTGCCACGCAGAGAGCCGGCCAAAGATCTTGCTGTCGCAATTCTCCGCTCCGGCGAAGCGCAAATTGGCCTCCATGCCGGTCAGTGCGTCCGGAGACAGACTCGCGCGTTCCTCGACGGCCATGCGCACCTCGTCGGCGTAGTCGATGTCGTCGGCCACAACAGTCGCCAGGCCCGCGTCGAGCGCCTGCCCCGGGTCGTAGGGTCCCGGGGCGGCTCTCAGTTCGTCGACGCGCGCAGGCGTTCCGAGGAACCTCGTTGCGAGTCGGGTCGGACCATGGGTCATCGGAAAGGCGCCGAAATTCATCGCCGAAAGAGTGATCGTGTTGTCTTGATCCGGATCGTCCAGCATGTAGGATCTGTCGGCCGCGAGAGCAACTTCGAAGAGCGTCCCCGAAAAACAGGAACCAGGTTCGATCAGCGCGAAGAGCGACTTCGCGGTCAGGTCGAGGCGACGCAAGACCCGCGCCGCATGAAATCGGACCTCGGCCACGAACCAGTCGCTGGCGAATCGATCGAGTGCATCGTCGTGAGCCAACAACTCCTCCGGCCGCCCCTGCGTGTTCAGCAAGACCAGGCCGATCTCGGCTTCGTTGACCCGCAGGTGAAGCAGCGCATCATCGAGCTCACGGAATGCGGCAAGCGGCCACCAGGCCGCGCCGAGCTGGCGAATTTCGGCAGCCGAAGCCGGCGGGGCTTGGTCAGGCCCACGCACCGTCACCCGGGCGACGCGAGCGGGCCGATCGAGGGCGAGCGAGACGTAGTCGTACTCGATGCCCGCATCGGTGGTCTTTCGCGTCAACGGCGGTAATCGGATTCCAACACGCTCCCGCGTCGGCGACCCGGCGGCGAGGACTTCGGCCCGTGACTGCACCGCGTCGTCGAAGCGACTTCGGGCGACGACATCGTCGACTAGCCCCCATTCCTTGGCCCGCCGACCCTTGATGCCTTCGGCCACCGTGCAGAAAACGTCAGCCAGATCCCGGCGCACCTTCCGCTTGTCGACCAGGCGGGTCAGACCGCCGGTGCCCGGCAGGACGGCGAGCAACGGTGTCTCCGGAAGGCTGACCGTCGAGTTGCCGTCATCGACCAGCAGGATCTCGTCGCA
>JANNRU010000543.1:0-3891 GCA_031401755.1 Acidobacteriota bacterium
TGCGCGACCCGGGTGGCGACTTGCAAGTTGACGGACAAGCGCGCGAATCTCGGTCGCCCCGGTGCGTGGCGTCATCGACAGTGTCCTCCGCAACGGAAACCGCGGGTCGTCGCGTGTGCTTCGAAGCCACGCGATTATCGACACGCGAGGCGCCGAAGTCAACGGCAGGTACCCGAAGTTCGCACGATGCAGAATGCGTGCCGTCGTCCGACCGGATCGCGAGTCGGTGACGAGCTTGCTATCCTGCGACCATGAGATGGGCTCCGATGTCGCTGGTGATCGCAATCGTAGTTGGCGCGCTCTGCGCGTCGCGCGCGTTTGGCAGCCCAATCACGGCGACGGCCGTGTTACCCTCCGGCGTAGCATTTTTGTTGGAAGTGGCCGACGACGATGACGCCCGTCGACTGGGCTACATGTATCGGGACGCTGTGGGCGCCCACGACGGTATGCTATTCCTATTCAGCCGGGACGGTCATCATCCGATCTGGATGAAGAACTGTCGGGTCAGCCTCGATATCGTCTGGCTCGATGCGACGATGCGAGTGGTGGACATCGCGCACGAGGCGCAGCCATGTCCCGCAAGCGGCCGCTGTCCGAATCTGGTCCCGCAGCGATCCAGCCGATATGTGATCGAGTTCGCCGGAGGGACGGCGCGACGCGAGCGGCTGGCGACCGGCGATCTGCTCGTCGTCTTGGCGGAACCGCCGCTTGAATCCCTTGAATCACTCGAATGAGGCGCGCCCTTGCTGTTGGTGGCGCTTTGGTAATGACCCTGTCGGCGCTCGCGCAGAACGACGGCACGGCGCGCAAGGATGAGGCGGCGGAATTGCTCGCCGAGGTCCGGGGAATCGCCGCCCGCGTCGCGGAAATGCGCGGGGCGGGGCTTCGGCGTCCGCCGTTGGCGGTCCGCGCGCCCCGCGACATGCATCGTGCGGCGGCCGAGGTTCGCGCCTACAACGTTCTGGCGCGAGAGCGATTGGAAGCCCGGGGACGCGCCTGGGCCGACTTGGGCCTGGGGGATTCTGCGACTCCGGCGCGCCTGTTCCTGGCGCTCGCGCAGGACCTGGACGGGCTGGGCTACGACTTGGGCAATAATCGGCTCTTCGTCGACCCGGAAGTCTTGACCGACCGCGATTTTGTCAGCGTCGATCAGGTCGATGCACCGGCCAACCTGCTCATGCTGACCGGCGTTCGTTGGGACGAGCCCCGCATCGCCCACCTGCTCGTGCACGCTCGGCAGCGTGAAAGCTCAGGTGGCGACCTGCTCCGGGCCACGACCGACGCCCTACTGGCCGACGCGGCATGGTCAGAAGGCGAAGCGAACCTGCTTGCGATTCGCTACTTGTTCGAGGGAATGGGTCTCGCTGACGAGATTCTCGGGATGGATATCCGATTGCAGGAGATCCTCGGCGGCGGGCTCGTTGCCCCGTCCCTACTTGAATTGGACAGCTTGGAAGGGGACTTGGCCCGTTTCGTTTATCTGGACGGCTTTGACCGTGCAGTGGAGGTCTTTAAATCCGGCGGCTGGCCTGAGCTTGACGCGGCTGCCCGCAAGCGCCGCAGCACGCGCGATCTATTGCACCTCGAGCGGGCCCCGACCGCTGCGGTGTTTCTCGGTGACGGCGAGGCACCCTTCGCGGGGAGTGCCGTTGCCGATCGAGATCGGCTGGGCGAGCAGGCGATCGTCGCGCTGGTTTCGAGATCGACGGGCAAGGAAAACCTCGGCATGCTCGCGGGCGATGGTTGGCTCGACGACCGCGTCGTGCGCTGGGAGAGGCCGGGAGCGACGGCGAGCGGCGTGACCCTTTGGGATTCCCGTTGGGAGTCTTCGGACGCGGCCGGAGAGTTCGAGTACGCCTACCTCCGAGCGTTAGGGACACGGCTGGCGAAGCCCGACATTGCCCGCGCCGAGGACGGCAGTTATCAAGTCGACGGTGATGGCCGGAGATTCACCGTTCGACGCCGAGATTCGGAGGTCCGCGTACGGATCGGGCCCCGGGCGGTCAAGGACTGACCGCCCGACTCTCCTCCGATCGCGTGGGCAGGGTCGACCGGTTGTTCTAGAATCCGCCCGGCCGCGCGCATCGGCTCGCGAATCGCATTCGTTCCTTGAACGAGGACGGCAGAATTGAACCTCTTCGGCGATCAACTCCTGAATGTCATCACCTACCTGCCGCTCGCAGGAGCGGTCGCGCTGTTCCTGATACCCCGCCAGGCGACGGCGACGGTTGCCCGCGTGGCGACCGCGATCGCCGGGGTCGACTTCTTGATCAGCCTCCTGCTCTGGTTCGGCTGGGCCGCAGCGCCGCAAGATGCGTATGGCTTCCGCTTCGTGCAGGAGACTCCCTGGATCGAATCGCTCGGCGCCAGATATCTCGTCGGTGTCGACGGCATTTCGATGTTATTGGTCCTGCTGACCACGCTGCTGGGTTTCCTCGCCATCCTGTCGTCCTGGACCGCGATCCGTCATCGCGTCCGTTCCTACTACGCGTTCTTGCTCATTTTGCAGACGGGAATGATCGGCGTTTTCGTTAGCTTGGACATGTTCCTGTTTTACATTTTCTGGGAAGTGATGCTCGTCCCGATGTACTTCATCATCGGTGTCTGGGGCGGGGAGCGAAAGATCTACGCGGCGGTCAAATTCTTCGTGTATACATTCCTCGGGTCGGTTCTGATGCTGTTGGGCATCGTCGCGCTCTATCTTTATCACGGCAGTGTGACGGCGCTTTACACCTTCGACATTCGGGCCCTGCAAGCGATGGGCGCCTGGCCCGATTGGTTCAATCTGCAGTACTGGATCTGGTTGGCTTTCTTCGTCGGATTCGCGATCAAAGTGCCGATGTTCCCGTTTCATACCTGGCTTCCCGACGCGCACGTCGAGGCGCCGACGGCAGGCTCGGTGATCCTCGCCGGGGTCCTGCTGAAGATGGGGACCTACGGCTTCCTGCGCTTCAGCCTGCCCATCCTGCCGGACGCGACCCACTATTTCCTGCCGTGGGTCCTCGGTTTGAGCGTGATCGGTGTCGTTTGGGGCGCGTTGGTCGCCTTGATGCAAAGCGATTGGAAGAAACTCGTGGCCTATTCTTCGGTGAGCCATCTCGGCTTCACGATGGTCGGGATTTTCGCGCTCAATGCCCAAGGGCTCGGGGGCGGCGTACTGCAAATGCTCAACCACGGGCTGTCGACGGGGGCTCTGTTCCTGCTCGTCGGATTGGTTTACGAGCGCCGGCACACGCGCCGCATCGCGGACTACGGCGGTCTGTGGTCGGTGATGCCAGTTTTCGCCTTGTTTTTCCTGTTGATGACGCTGTCGTCGATCGGTATGCCGGCGATTCCGGGTAACGGCTTCGTCGGTGAGTGGGCCGTGCTTCTCGGCGCGTTCCAGATGCCATCGAAGATCTGGGCGGTGATCGCCGCCAGTGGGATCGTGCTCGGTGCCGTGTACATGCTCTGGCTCTACCAGCGAACGATGTTCGGCAAGCTGGACAATCCCGCGAACCGGGATCTCGTCGATCTTAGCCCGCGAGAGGTACTGACCCTCGTTCCCCTGGTGCTGTGCTCGTTCTGGATCGGACTCTACCCGGCACCCGTCCTCGACATCATTGCGGAGCCCGTCGAGCGCATCGTGCGCCAGGTCGAAAAACGCGAAATTTATCCTGGGGTTGCGTGGTATCCGCCGACGGCAACGCCTCCGACGGTCGCTTTGGTCTCGGCGGAATCGCCCGCGCCACGGCCCTGAGTCTGCGATGCAACGCTCGGAGCCCGGAGTCGAGCAGGGGATGAAGATCAAGATCTTCACTACGGGTGGAACGATCGACAAGGTCTACTTCGATGCCAAGAGCACCTTCGAAGTCGGGGAGTCGCAGATCGGAACTCTGCTCGCAGCCTCGG